>CAJBMJ010000509.1 GCA_903954045.1 uncultured beta proteobacterium
CCTCGAAGACATCAAGGCACCTGACTGCTTTTATGTCGAGCGCAAATTGCGGGAACGCATGAAGATTCCGGTCTTCCACGACGACCAGCACGGCACCGCTATTGTTGTGGGCGCAGGCATTCTCAATGGTCTGAAGGTTGTGGGCAAGGACCCCAAGAAGATCAAGTTGGTGACCTCCGGCGCCGGTGCGGCAGCCCTGGCTTGTCTCGGCCTATTGGTCAAGCTCGGTATCCCTCGGGAAAACATTTATGCCACCGATCTGGCCGGGGTGGTCTATGAAGGCCGCACTGAACTGATGGACGAGGACAAGATCCAGTTCGCCCAAAAGACCGACGCGCGTACCTTGCGTGAGGTCATCGTGGGCGCTGACGTTTTCCTGGGTCTGTCGGCTGGCGGCGTGCTCAAAGCTGACATGGTGGCCAGCATGGCCGCCAGACCGCTGATTTTTGCGCTGGCCAACCCCACGCCAGAAATCCTGCCCGAGGAAGTCAAGGCGGTGCGGGACGATGCCGTCATGGCGACCGGGCGCACCGATTATCCCAACCAGGTCAATAACGTCCTGTGCTTCCCCTATATCTTTAGGGGGGCGCTGGATGCAGGTGCGTCCACCATCACTCTGGAAATGGAAATCGCTGCGGTGCATGCCATTTCCGAGTTGGCCCAGGCTGAACAAAGCGAAGTGGTGGCCGCGGCCTACTCGGGTGAACAACTGGCCTTCGGCCCGGAGTACCTTATTCCCAAGCCCTTCGATCCGCGCCTGATGATGAAGATAGCGCCTGCAGTGGCCAAAGCCGCAGCGGACAGTGGTGTGGCCTTGCGTCCCATCGCCGACCTGGACGCCTACCGGGAGAAGTTGCAAACCTTTGTGTATGCCTCTGGCACCACCATGAAGCCCATCTTCACAGCGGCCAAAAAAGCACTGAAAAAGCGCATTGCTTACTCCGAGGGCGAGGACGAGCGCGTTTTGCGTGCTGCACAAATCGTGGTCGATGAACACATTGCGTTCCCGACCCTCATCGGTCGACCCAGTGTGATTGCAGAGCGCATTGAGCAGTTTGGTCTGCGCCTGATCGAGGGCAAGGACTACAACACGGTCAATGTGGAGCAAGATGAGCGCTACCGTGATTTTTGGCAGACGTACCACAAGATGACATCGCGTAAGGGCGTCACTGTGCCTATGGCCAAGATCGAGATGCGTCGGCGCCTCTCGCTGATCGGCGCAATGATGCTGCACAAGGGTTATGTGGACGGCATGATTTGCGGCACCTGGGGAAACACGGCCCTGCACTTGCAATACATCGATCAGGTGATTGGCAAGCGAGCGGGGGGTAGCCCCAGCACGCCGCAAGACGTCCATATATACGCCGCCATGAACGGGTTAATGCTCCCGGGCCGCCAGGTCTTTTTGGTCGACACCCACGTCAACTATGACCCAACGGCCGAAGAACTCTGCGAAATCACGGTAATGGCTGCAGAAGAAATGATGCGCTTTGGCTTTAAGCCCAAGGCAGCGCTGCTTTCACATTCCAACTTCGGCACCAGCGACAAGCCCAGCGCCATCAAGATGCGCGATACCCTGGCGCTGCTGCATGAGCAAGCGCCGTGGCTGGAAGTGGATGGCGAAATGCATGGCGATATCGCGCTCGACGGTGCCGCACGCAAAGTGCTTATGCCCGACAGCACTCTGTACGGC
>CAJBMJ010000510.1 GCA_903954045.1 uncultured beta proteobacterium
AGACGCAAAACCGGGCGTTATCACCGGCATTCGTCCGGAGCATCTTGACGTGACGCCCACCGGCTGGGCACTCAAGGTGGAGGCGGTAGAAATGCTAGGGGCCGAGCGCCTGATTTACGGCAAATGGGCCCATAGCCAGGCCGACGAGTGGGTGATTGTCCGCACCGACGAGTCCCACGCCGTGCCCGCACTTGGTACCACCCTGCATGTCACGCCCCGACAAGACCGCGTGCACCAGTTTGACAGCAACTCTGGCAAACGGCTGGAGCAGGCATGAACACCGCTGCGGCAACGGCAACCGGGCTCCCCGATTGGCCCTACCCCCGCTGGATTGCGCATCGCGGTGCTGGCAAGCTGGCGCCTGAGAACACCCTGGCCGCTTTCCGGTTAGGCGCGCACTATGGCTACCGCATGTTTGAGTGCGACGTGAAACTCAGCGCAGACGGTGTGCCGTTTTTGCTGCACGACGCCACATTACAGCGCACCACCAATGCCAAGAGGCTATGGGCCAGCGAGCCTGGCGCCGATGTCAGTGCCGTAGCTGGAGACCACCTTTGGGGTGCACTGGCACAGCTGGATGCAGGCGCCTGGCACAGCCGCCATTACGCGGGTGAGCCTATCCCCACCCTGGCTGGCATTGCCCGGTTTTGCATTGCCAATGGCTACTGTCTCAATATTGAAATCAAGCCCACACCCGGCACCGAGCGCCGCACCGGTGAGGTGGTCGCCCAGCATGCTGCCCGCCTTTGGCACGGCCAGTCCACCCCGCCACTGCTCACGTCTTTCCATCCCGAAGCCCTGGAGGGCGCACAAGCCGCGCAGCCCGAATTACCTCGCGGATTGCTGCTGGACACGCTGTGGAAAGGCTGGCTGGAGACCGCGTTGACCCTGGACTGCCAGGCCATTGTGTGCAACCACGCCCTGTGGGACACCAGCACCGTGACACAAGCCAAAAGCGCGGGTTTCAGAACCCTGAGCTACACCGTCAACGACGAATGGGCCGCCCAACGCCTGATCGACCTGGGCACCGACGGCATCATCACGGACCGGGTGGACCTGTTTAGCCCCGCCTGATTCCGTTAGAGAATATGAAATCAGATGAAGCAGTGGAGCGGCGGTGTACGGTGGATTTGCCAGGAAACCGAAAAAAAATTAGTCCGATTTTTGGTCGCGCTACATAGCGGACCGTTCGGCACACGCGAAGCCAAGGAAGCACTGGAACTCGGGCAAAGACCTAGATTGATGTCGAATAGCCCGAATTTGTCCCGGAAAGCTGGATTAGTTTGAATGTCTCAATTCGAATTTCGGAAAAGCTCGACACGAAAATACCTCATCAGCAATCAAGTCTTCACACCGCCAAAGCATGTCTACAAAGCGCCTCCGCTTTAATTGCAAAGAGACCAACAGGGGTCTGCTGCGGTTTACACAAGCAAACTCTGGGAAATCGCATCAATTAAGAGATTGAATTGCGCTGGCGCAGCCCCATCGCAAAAAATTGAAAACGACATGACCTGTCGTCTCTCAGAGTTACCATCAGTGCCATGGTCAAAAAAATCCTCATAGGTGTTTTCCTAATCGTTATCCTATTTGCTGGATTCATCGCACTCGACAGCAACAACATAGAAGCTGAAAAGATGGCCCTGGTTCAGGAAGCAAAAATAAAAGCTGGCGAGGCTGTACAAAGGCGCGCGAATGAATTCACAGCTTTTATCGACTCAAAAAAGGTCGGTGCCAAGCCGTTTTCTCATGACGTCATTGGGTGGAACGGCATTTGGACTGTAGGAAAATGCAAATTTCCTGGTACGGACGATGATTGCTATAGAAAGTACATCGCTGAAAAATTTAGCGAACACATATTTACTTCAGATGATTTTAGGGATGCGATGAATAGGACCATTTCAGGCGGCGTTCAAGACATCGACGGCATCGAAAACCAGTTAGCAGTAAGCCTGCGAACAATCATATTGGGCAGGTCGCTTACACCCAGTGAGTTACCCGAAACTAAAGCTGAATTCAAACGCACCATTAAGGTGGCTCGCAGCGCATCAAACGATGCCGTGCTGAAGGAAACCGAGGGTCTTCTCGTCACCGAAGTGGTAACGCAGGTCTTTTCTCAAGTATTGTTACGCATGGGGGTTACTGCTGGCATATGGACTCTCGGTGGGGCCAATTCAGCGTGGACGCTCGGCGGCTCCTTGGTTATAGCTGTTGTAGCGAGTGCAATATGGGACTTTATTGCACACCCGGCTGAAGACATCGAAAAAGCGATGATCATTGAATTAGACAAAGTTTCGTCCAGTGGCAGCGCCGCCATAAAGGATGAATTAGCGAAAAAAGTTGCAGCACGCAGCCAGCTCTGGGAAAAAACTGTAAAGGACGCACAGCAATGAAATTTCGTCAAATGCTTGCACTTGCCTTGATAGGGGGCTGCTTGCTTGCTCCACTCAACGGAGTGGCGGGCCTGTTTACAACGCCCGCTCGCGAAGTAGGCGATGCTATCTTCTCAAAATTTGGCAAGGGCGCGGCAGGCAGCTCTGCGGATGAGATTACTTCTGCAGCCACAAACGCAATCGCTCGTCATGGCAAAGATGCCGCTCCTCTGCTGAAGAATTCCGGTCACGCTGGCTTTCAAGCACTTGATATAGCGGGCGATAAGGCTCCCGAAGTCATCAAGCTTTACGCCAAACGAGGTGACGAGGCGCTTTGGGTCATTTCCGAGCCCAAGCGACTGGCCATTTTTATCAAGCACGGCGACTCTGCAGCGGATGCCTTGATCAAACATCCGGGACTGGCAGACAACTTGGTGGAACGATTCGGTGGTGACGCGGCGACGGCCCTTACCGCAATTTCAAAGCCAAGTGCGCAGCGCC
>CAJBMJ010000511.1 GCA_903954045.1 uncultured beta proteobacterium
CACTGACGCTCGCCGATTCGCCAGCGAACCAGCGGGAGAAGGTCTGCTGCAAGGCCTTCATGCAGCGCTCTCCATGTCCATGCCTGCATCCATTGCCATGGCCCGGACCGCGTCGCAAAACACCTGCGCACGGTGGACATAACTGTCGAACATGTCAAAACTGGCGCAGGCAGGTGACATCAGCACTGCATCACCCGCGTGCGCACGCTGGTTGGCCTGCACCACGGCGGCTTGCATGGAGTCAGCGCCCAGAAGCGGTACCTGGGTGTTTTCCAGGGCGACGCGAATCAGTGGTGCATCGCGCCCAATCAGCACCACGGCCCGGGCGTACCTTGCCACCGGGGCAGCCAAAGGTGAAAAATCCTGGCCCTTGCCCTCTCCACCCAAAATGAGCACGACTTTGCGATCGGCACCCAAACCTTGCAAGGCGGCTACCGTGGCCCCGACGTTGGTTCCTTTGCTGTCGTCAAAGAACTCGACTTCATTCAGGATTCCGACCGGCTCAACCCGGTGCGGCTCGCCCCGGTATTCGCGCAGACCATACAGGATGGGGCCCAGCGCACAACCCGCTGCCGCACACAAGGCCAACGCGGCCAGCGCATTGCTGGCATTGTGGCGACCACGTATGCGCAAGGCATCAGCGGGCATAAGGCGCTGAATATGCAGTTCTTCCTGATCGTCCTTGCGTTTTTTGCGCGTTTCATCGGCCTCCAGGGCGCGAACCAGCCAGACCATGCCATTGACTTCTTCGAGGCCAAAATCGCCAGGCCGCTGGGGCATGTCGCAACCAAAAGTGATGTGTTGTCGCTCGACCGGCCGCTGCAGCTTCACGCGCACGGGCGGCGGCAACATGGCCATGACAGCGGCATCATCCCGGTTCAGAACCATCAGGCCCTTGGATCCAAAGATGCGGGACTTCGCCTTTGCATAAGCCTGCATCGTGCCGTGCCAGTCCAGATGGTCTTGCGTCACATTGAGCACCACAGCGGCGGTGGGCTCAAAGCCGACATCGTCGTCGAGCTGAAAGCTTGAAAGTTCCAGCACCCACACCTGGGGCAGGGTGTCGGCATCCAGATGGCCAGAGAGCGTATCTAACAAGGTGGGGCCAATATTGCCCGCGACCGCGACGGTTCGGTCTGCATGGGCCACCAGCTGACCGGTCAGGGAAGTGACCGTGGTTTTGCCGTTGGTGCCGGTGATGGCCAATACAGCCGGGGCGTAGGCCTTGGCAGCGCGCAGCGACTGCAGGGCCATGGAAAACAAACCCAATTCGCCTCCAACGCTTATGCCTACTGCGCGAGCTGCTTCAAAAACAGGAGCAATGGTTTCGGGGCTCAAACCCGGGGAGCGGTACACCGCTTGCACGCCATGCCCATCCACCAGTTCTTTTGAAAAGGGCCCGGACACAAATTGCACCTGCGGCAACTCGGTTTGCAAAGTGACAAGTTGCGGCGGGGCTGCGCGCGTATCCGCTACGGTGATGCTGGAAGCACCGGCACGCACACACCAGCGCGCCATGGCCAGGCCGGAAGCTCCCAAACCCAGAATCAGGATGTTCTGGCCCACGGCCCCGATCTCAGGAATGCTTGGGGGCAGAGGGTTCTGCGCAGGTAAAGGAGGAGCCTGCGTAGCAGGCGGGGGACACGGAGCAGAGCCCTCTGCTCCCAGCCCCTCGGGCGCGGCAACGGAATCTTCCGCAAAAATGCGCGCCACGAAATCTGCAGCGTCTTGCGCCGCAGTCAGCGTGGTAGGCAAGGCGCGTGCAGCAAGCTTTGCCTTAGGCTCGGGTTCGTGCACCTGTGCGGTCGCAACCACCTGCTCCGGTTCTACCGGCAGCGCTGGAGCGACGTCGTGCATGTCGTTCGTGTTCATCGCAATTTCAGGGTGGACAAACCCACCAGACACAGCAGCATGGTGATGATCCAGAACCGGACCACAACCTGGGTCTCTTTCCAGCCGGATTTTTCGAAGTGGTGGTGCAGCGGAGCCATCTTGAAGAGGCGTCTGCCCGCACCGAACTTCTTCTTGGTGTATTTGAAGTAGCTCACCTGCAGCATCACCGAGAGCGCCTCCACCACAAAAATGCCACCCATGATGGAGAGCACGATTTCCTGGCGCACGATAACTGCCACGGTG
Source organism: uncultured beta proteobacterium (assembly GCA_903954045.1). GTDB lineage: Bacteria > Pseudomonadota > Gammaproteobacteria > Burkholderiales > Burkholderiaceae_C > Allorhodoferax. The sequence goes on from CAJBMJ010000511.1 coordinate 2,137, forward strand.
CCCAGTGCGCCGCCCAGAGCCAAGGCACCCACGTCGCCCATAAACACCTGCGCCGGATGCGTGTTGAACCACAAGAACGCCAGGCCCGCGCCAGCCATCGCTGAACAGAAAATAAGCAACTCACCGGAGCCGGGGATGTAAGGGAAAAACAGGTATTTGGAATACACCGCACTGCCAGTGACATAGGCAAATACGCCAAGCGACCCTCCCACCATCACCACGGGCATGATGGCCAAGCCGTCCAACCCATCCGTCAAATTGACCGCGTTGCTGGAACCCACAATCACCAAGTACGTCATCACCACAAAGCCGAACACGCCCAACGGATAGCTCACTTCCTTGATGAAGGGCAGCAGCAGACCTGCCTTGGGCGGCAAGTTCACGTCAAATCCGGAGCGCACCCAATTGAAGAAGAGTTCGAGCACCCGCAGGTTGGAACTCTCGGAAATACTGAAGACGAGGTAGAGCGCCGCCAGCAGGCCAATCACCGATTGCCAGAAATATTTCTCCCGCGAGCGCATGCCCTCGGGGTCTTTGTGAACCACCTTGCGCCAGTCATCCACCCAGCCAATGGCGCCAAAGCCCAGGGTCACAATCAGTACGATCCAGACAAAGCGGTTGCTCAGGTCGACCCACAGCAGAGTGGATATGGCAATGGACAAAAGAATCAACACGCCGCCCATGGTCGGTGTGCCGCTTTTGCTCAGGTGCGTCTCCATGCCGTAACCCCGCACCGGCTGGCCGATTTTCAGTTCGCGCAAGCGACGAATGACCATGGGGCCTGCGCCCAGGCCAATCAACAGCGCCGTCATGGCTGCCATCACGGCGCGAAACGTCAGGTACTGAAACACCCTGAAAAAACCGAAATCCGGGGACACGGTCTGCAACCACTGCGCCAGACTGAGCAACATCAGTGGCCTCCCTTTGAAAAATTCGCAACCAGTGCCTCGACGGTGCGCTCCATGCGCATAAATCGTGATCCCTTTACCAGCACGCTGTTCACCTGTGCCATGTCAGCCCGCACTGCTGCGTTCAGATCTTCAACCGAATCAAAGTGTTTGGCCGAACCGAAGGCTTTCACCGCGGACTGGGCCAAACTTCCCATGGCATACAGCTGCTCAATCCCACGCTCTTTGGCGTATCGCCCTGCTTCGGTATGGAATTGGGGACCTTCCTGCCCGACTTCACCCATGTCACCGAGAACCAGTAATCGGGGCGAAGGCAAATCGGCCAGCACGTCAATCGCCGCCCGCACCGAGTCAGGATTGGCGTTGTAGCTGTCATCCACCAAAGTGCACTCGCGCCCGTCCACGATCAGAGACACTGCACGGGAACGCCCTTTCACCGGCACAAAACCCTGGAGACCCTGTTCAACACAATGGCGAGGAACACCAGCAGCCAATGCACACGCAGCAGCAGCCAGAGAGTTTTTCACGTTGTGTTTGCCAGCAATGGACAGGCGGTAGTGCAAGTCAACGCCCAGGCCTTGCGCATGTACCTGCCATACACCGCCGGTCCAGGCGGCACTTTGGCAAACCAGCTGCGTGGCAGATGCCGCGGCATCCATCGCAAAACACGCTGTACTACGCGGAGAAGACAGCCGACTCCACGTAGAAGCGAAGGCATCGTCCGCAGGGAAAACAGCAACACCGGTGTCCGGCAAAGCAGACAGCACTGAGCCGTTCTCCTGCGCCACGGCCTGCACCGTCTGCATGAATTCCAGATGTTCCCGCTGCGCGTTGTTCACCAGGGCCACCGTAGGCTGTGCCATGGCGGCCAGCACCGCAATTTCACCGGGATGGTTCATGCCCAGCTCGACCACCGCGATGCGGTGCGATGACCGAAGCCGCAGCAGCGTCAGCGGTACACCAATTTCGTTATTGAGGTTACCCCGGGTTGCCAAGGCCGCGCCATCGGGACAATAGGCCTGCAGGATGGAGGCCACCATCTGGGTCACCGTGGTCTTGCCATTGCTGCCCGTCACCGCAATCACCGGAAGGTTGAACTGTTGGCGCCAGTGGGTTGCCAGGGACTGCAAGGCTTTCAGGGTGTCAGGCACTTCAATGCGAGGCAGCCCTGGCGGCAACTTGGCAATGTCGAGCCGGCTGTGGCAGACAACGGCAGCGGCGCCGCGCTGTTGCGCTTCCAGCAGGAAATCGTTGGCATCAAAACGCTCACCCCGCAGAGCCACGAACAGGTCGCCCGGCTCGATAGATCGGGTATCGGTATGCACCCTCAAAATTTCAGTAGTAGCGGGGCCCTGCAGACTTGCGCCAGGCATCCATTGCGCGGCTTGCGCCAGCGTCATCATGCTCGTCATGGCGCGGCCTCCAGGGCGGCAGAACGTGCCAACAAAGCGAGCCGTGCGTGGTCCTTGTCAGAGAACTCGAATTTTTGGCCCCCAATTTCCTGGGTGCTTTCATGGCCTTTGCCCGCTATCAGTACGACATCGCGTTCGGTGGCTTGGGTAACAGCCTCGGCGATGGCCTGGGCCCGATCCATCAGCACCCTGGGTGCCCGCTGCGTAGACATGCCCGCCAGAATTTGCGCGATGATGGACTCAGGCCGCTCGGTGCGAGGGTTGTCGCTGGTCACAATGACCAGGTCAGCGCCTTGCATGGCAATGGCTCCCATGGCGGGACGTTTGCCTGCATCCCGGTCGCCTCCGCAACCAAAAACGCACCACAGAGCGCCCGCACGTGCATCGGCTACCGGGCGCAAGGCAGACAATGCGTTTTCCAGGGCGTCTGGCGTATGGGCGTAATCCACCACCACCAATGGCGCCTGATCACCACCCATGCAATCCATGCGGCCGGGTACGGCAGTCAGGCCCTGACAAGCCCGCACAGCTGCTGGCAAAGCAATGCCCAGACTACGCAACGTAGCGATCACACCAAGCAGATTGGAAACGTTGTAGTCACCCATCATGGCGGTGTGCAGGCGAATGCTTTGCCCGCCTTCCACCACATCGAACTGCATGCCTTGTGCCTCGTAGGCCAGGTTGCGGGCGCTGAGCCGCGCCAGGGTGTGCCGGGACACCGTCCACAGGTCCAATGCACTTTCTTCCAGCTCTTGTGCCAGCAAAATACCCTGCGCATCGTCGATATTGACCACGGCACTGCGCAGTCCTGCCCATGAGAACAGTTGCCGCTTGGCGCTCCAGTAGGCAGCCATGTCACCGTGGTAGTCCAGATGGTCCTGCGTGAAATTGGTGAATATCGCCACACGCACCTGGGTTCCGTCCAGGCGGTGCTCGCTGATGCCAATGGAAGATGCTTCGATAGCACAGGCTTTGATGCCTGCATCCGCAAAGCGGCGCAGGGTTTTCTGCAGCAGCACCGGATCCGGAGTGGTCAGGCCGGTGACCTCCAGTTGCCCAGGAAGCCCCACGCCTAGCGTTCCGATCATTCCGCAGGGCAGAGCCTGGTCCTCTGGCAGATTGCCAAGAGCCTGCGCCAGCCACCAGGCCGTTGAGGTCTTTCCGTTGGTGCCGGTCACCGCCAGTACATCCAGGGCTTGGGAAGGATGGCCAAAGAACTCGGAAGCAATGAATCCGGCCTCTGATTTCAAGCCAACATAGGCCGCATAAGTTTCGCCGCGCAAGTCAAAGTCTTCAGCACCCTGGTGCTCTACCAGACAGGCCGCAGCGCCCTGCTCCAGTGCCGCAGGAGCGAAGCGGCGTGCGTCATGGGCAGCACCCGGCCAGGCAATGAAACCATCACCGGCTTGCACCTGACGACTGTCAGACTGCAAGGTGCCACGCACCCTGGATTTCAACCACTGGGAGGCCTGGGAGGACGAGTGCAGCGTCTGCATCAGAAGCTCTCCTCCACCGCCTTGAACACGATCTGTGGGCGCACTGCCATGTCGGGCTGCACCCCCATCATGCGCAAGGTCTGTTGAACCACTTCACTGAATACCGGTCCAGCCACGGTTCCGCCGTAGTACTGACCCGCACTGGGTTCGTCAATCATCACCGCCACGATGATGCGCGGCTTATCGATCGGTGACATTCCGGTAAACCAGGCGCGGTACTTACCCGATGCATAGCTCTTGCCGACCTGTTTGCGCGCGGTGCCCGACTTGCCGCCGACCGAATAACCCATGGTCTGGGCCTTCTGGCCCGTGCCGCCTGGGCCTGCGGCCAGCCACAACATGTGACGCACGCGTGCTGCGTTCTCGGACGAAAACACCTTAGTGCCCACTGCGGGTTCGCTGCTTTTCAACATGGTGGCCGGGATAATCTGCCCGTCGTGCGCGAACGCGGTGTAAGAGCGAGCCATCTGAAACAGTGACGCGGAAAGACCGTAGCCATAGGACATGGTGGCCTGCTCCACCGGCTTCCAGGTCTTCCATGGCCGCAGCTTGCCCGAGACCGCACCGGGAAAGGCTATCTGAGGTTTCTGCCCATATCCCAGAGCGACAAAAACCTCCCACATATTTTGCGGAGTCATCCGCTGGGCGATTTTGAGGGCACCGACGTTGCTGGACTTTTGAATCACACCATCCACATTGAGCACGCCATAGTTGTGGGTGTCGTTGATGGTGAAACCACCGATGTTGTAGCGCCCGGGAGTGGTGTCAATGATGGTGTCGTGCTTGACCAGACCCAACTCCAGCGCGGCCGCCACCGTGATGGGTTTCATGGTCGAACCCGGCTCGAAGGTGTCAGTGATCGCCCGGTTACGCAATTGCTCACCACTCAGGTTGACACGCTTTGCAGGGGAGTAGCTGGGGTAGTTTGCCAATGCCAGAACTTCGCCAGTCTGTGTATCCAGTACTACCACGCTGCCCGCCTTGGCCTTGTGCTCCTGCACTGCATCACGCAGCTTCTGGTACGCAAAAAACTGCACCTTGCTGTCGATACTCAACTGAATGTCGCGTCCGTCCTGGGGTGGAATCTGATCTCCCACATCTTCCACCACCCGCCCAAGACGGTCCTTGATCACGCGCCGCGAACCACTGCGACCGGCCAGTTCCTTATTAAAAGTGAGCTCCACGCCTTCCTGTCCGTTGTCTTCCACGTTGGTAAATCCCACCACGTGCACTGCGGACTCACCCTCCGGGTACTGGCGCTTGTATTCCTTGCGCTGGTAAATGCCTTTGAGATTGAGGTCTGCTATTTGCTTGGCCACGTCCGCATCGACCTGCCTCTTGACCCAGACAAATGTTTTGTCCTCGTCCTTGAATTTTTTGGCCAGCTCATTGACAGGCATTTCCAGCAACTTGGCGAGTTGCTGCAACTGCTGTTTGCTCAATTCCACATCCTCAGGGATGGCCCATACGCTGGGCGCTGGGACACTGGAAGCCAGAATTAGGCCATTGCGGTCCAGAATGCGCCCGCGATTGGCGGGAAGCTCCAGGGTTCGGGCAAACCGCACCTGACCCTGGCGCTGGAAGAAGTCGTTCGCCACCACCTGAATGTAGGCCGCCCGGGCTGCCAAACCACCAAAAGCCAGTGCGATCGCACCCACCACAAATTTGCTGCGCCATACCGGCGTACGGCTGGCCAGCAAGGGGCTGGAGGTGTACTGAACGCTG
>CAJBMJ010000512.1 GCA_903954045.1 uncultured beta proteobacterium
CTCAAAATCGTGTTTGAGCACATCACCACCAAAGAGGCTGCGCAGTACGTCAATGAGGCAGACCGCTTTACCGGCGCCACCATCACCGCGCACCACCTGCTCTACAACCGCAATGCCATCTTTACCGGTGGTATTCGTCCGCACTACTACTGCCTGCCGGTCTTGAAACGCGAAACCCACCGCCAGGCGCTGGTGCAGGCTGCCACCAGTGGTTCGCCCAAGTTCTTTCTGGGTACCGACAGCGCGCCGCACCCCGCGCACCTCAAGGAGCACGCCACTGGCTGTGCAGGCTGCTACACGGCGCACGCAGCCATGGAGTTGTACGCTCAGGCCTTTGATGCTGCGGGGGCTCTGGACAAGCTGGAAGGCTTTGCCAGTTTTCACGGTGCAGACTTTTACGGCCTGCCGCGCAACATCGGCACCATCACCCTGCGCCGCGAAAGCTGGACCCCGCCAGAGAGCTACGCCTTTGGTGATGCAGCACTGAAACCCCTTGCAGCGGGCGAAGCTTTGCAGTGGCGTTTGGTTTAGAGGCGATTGACTGGGCCGCGCCATGGCTTGATCCCTGGCGCGAAATTGGGCAAGTCCTGGCCCAGCAAGTGAATGAAACCGCCGGAGCGGGCCTGAGCGTCGCACAGGCGCTGAATTCGACCAGTCTTGCGCCGGTGCAGTTTGTACCTCAGTCCGAGTTGCCTGCCGGGATGGCTTACGAGCAGTACATCTTTGATACAGGCCGCGTTCCTACCCGGGACGGACTGCATGATTTTTTCAATGGCTTGTGCTGGATGCGTTTTCCCAAGACCAAGGTTCGCCTGAACCAACTGCAGGCCGCGCAGATGGCCCAAACCGGTATCCAGCCCGAGCGAGGTCCGGCACGAGACGCCTTGACCCTGTTTGACGAGAACGCGGCAGTCTTCATGGCCCCAGACGCACTGTGGCAGGCCTTGGTCGCCAAAGACTGGCAGTTGGTGTTTGGTTCCTTGCGCGGACTGTGGCAGGACTCCACGCTCATTCTTTTTGGCCACGCGCTGACCGAGAAGCTGGTTTATCCACGAAAACCGATCACAGCCCATGTATTCAGGGTACAGGCAGCTATACATTCAATAGCAAACATGGATGACTGGATGGCGAAGGAACTGTCAGCTCCCATGCTGGCCTCCAAGCCATTTGCCCATTTGCCGGTACTGGGCGTGCCGGGCTGGTGGCCGGGCAATGAAGATCCGGCGTTTTATGCGGATGCCAGCGTGTTTCGTGCGTCCAAGGCCTAGTAAGCTGGGCTACGCAACGCCATTTGCAGAAAATTGCTTGAATTGTCCTGGGTGTGTGCCTTAAACTGTACGGACTGTACGTTTTAAGGTAAACCATGAACACCCCATTGCGTTTCGGCTTGGAGCAGGCCCGCAATCAGCTCCCTTCCATTGCGGCCCATGCCCATGCGGGGCAGGCCAGCATACTCACCAAGCACGGCAAGCCCTATGCGGCGGTGGTCTCTATCGAGGATATGGAAAAAACCCGGGCTCAGGCAAGCCAGGCGCTGGGTGTACTGGCCTTGCGTGGGTCGGGCCGCAATCTATGGGGGGCAAGCCCCTCCAAGACGGTTGCTGCGCTGCGTGACGAGTGGGACGAACAATGACCTGGTGTGGTTTAGCGCCGGGCAGCACCGTCCTGGTCGATACCGCGCCGTTTATCTATCTGCTGGAGTCTCATCCACAATTTGCGGATCAGTTTGTAGGCTTGTTTGAGGCTGCTGCCGCAGGTGATTTGAGCATTGCCTTGTCCACCTTCACAGTGGCCGAGGTTCTGACCGGCCCCTGTAAGGCAGGTGAAACCGCATTGGCCAAGCGCTATGAAAAAGCCCTGTCTCAATACCTGGTGGTGCCAGTAACAACGCAGATTGCCAGCCTTGCAGCGCAGCTACGCGCCCAGTACCGATTGAAATTGCCCGATGCGATACAGCTGGCCAGTGCCCTGGACATCGGCGCAGCAGCATTGGTCACGCATGACCGGGATTTTTCTGGCGTTTCGGGGATACAGATTTTGTTAGGCGATGTATAGCCAGCCCGAGAGGATGTGCAAGCTACATAAGCTGCAAAACCCATAATTTTGGTGGGCCCAAGGCGCGCAAAACTTGAATTTACGCTATGCGCCCTTACCATTCGTGCTCACGGCGCGAACTACGCGAGAACTGAAGGAAACCATGAAACGTATTATTTTGTTTGTTTTGACCAACCTTGCTGTGGTCGTGGTGCTGGGCATTGTGGCCAGCCTGACCGGCGCGAACCGCTTTATTGGCGCCAATGGGATGAACTTGGGAACTCTGTTGGTGTTTGCACTCATCATGGGTTTTGGCGGTGCCATCATTTCCCTGCTGATCAGTAAGCCGGTGGCCAAGTGGTCGTCGGGCGTGCGCGTCATCGAGCAGCCACAAAACGCGGACGAAGCCTGGATTGTGGACACCGTGCGCAAGTTTGCTGACAAGGCGGGCATTGGCATGCCCGAAGTCGGTATTTTTGAAGGCGACCCGAACGCTTTTGCCACCGGAGCCTTTAAGAACTCTGCTTTGGTGGCGGTTTCTACCGGCCTGCTGCGTGGCATGACTAGGGAAGAAATTGAGGCGGTGATTGGTCACGAGGTTGCCCATATTGCCAACGGCGACATGGTGACCATGACGCTGATCCAGGGTGTGATGAATACCTTCGTGGTGTTTATCAGCCGCGTGGTGGGCTACTTTGTCGACAAGGTCATCCTCAAGAACAACAACGATGGACCGGGTATGGGTTACTACATCACCACGATCGTGATGGACATTGTGTTGGGCTTCGCCGCAGCTATTGTGGTGGCCTGGTTTAGCCGCCAGCGCGAATTCCGCGCGGATGCCGGAGCTGCGCAGTTGATGGGCCGCAAGCAGCCTATGATCAACGCCTTGGCCCGTCTGGGTGGCATGGCGCCTGGCGAATTGCCCAAGAGCGTAGCCGCAATGGGTATTGCAGGTGGCATTGGCCAGCTGTTCTCCACCCATCCTCCAATTGAAGAACGCATTGCCGCACTGCAAAACAGCCAGTCCTGAAAGTTACAGACGAAAAAAAGCCACCGCACGCGGTGGCTTTTTTGTGGGCGCCTGGAAGAATTACTTCTTGCGGGAAGTGGTCTTCACCGAGCTCATGGCGGTTTCAACAGCGGCGGCAGCCTGCTTTTCAGCAGCGGCCATGGCTTGCTTGGTCGATGCCTTGGCAGTGTCCATAGCGTTCTGGGCAGCGGCCATGGCAGAAGTGAAGGCAGCAACCATTGGCTCGGTGCCAGCGGGAGCGCTCTTTGCAACCGATTCCACAGCGGAGGCAACAGCTTTTTGACCTTCAGCCACTTTGGCTTCTACGGCCTTGGTCAGCTCTGCGCCAGTTTCTGTAGCGATAGCGTAGACCGATTGGCCGTAGGCAAGGGTTTTTTCAGCCATGGGCTTGACCAGCGAGGCTTGGGCAGCCAATGCATCAGCGGGAGTTTGTGCGCTGAAAGCAGCCATCACGTCGGCGCTGGTATCGAGCAGGGCAGACTTGGCAGCAGCCATGTTCAGGGCGGTCAGCTTCTCAAAGCCAGCCATAGCA
>CAJBMJ010000513.1 GCA_903954045.1 uncultured beta proteobacterium
GTAAAGGACTCTTTCACGGGCTCTGCGGCAAACGGATGATGCTACGCGTATGCTTCATTCAAGCCCATTACCATCGAAGTTGGTGGACGTAAGCGGGCAGGCTTCCAGGCGTCACCATTTGGACTTGGCTAACTCTCGCCCACGCGTTTCAAAATGGTGCGGATCACGTCAGCAGATATCCGAAAATCAGATGCGTGAAGCCGCGCGAAGACTTCGCTGGCCGAGCGAATCAGCCCACGTGACCTCGCTATCCCGATGATGGCAGCAGTTCCAGCCACTTGAAGCCCCCACTCTTGTGCAACCGCCCTTCCTGCGCGTTCGTCCATCAGCACCAAGGCACTGTGCGGTTGCGACAGTGCGAGCTTGATGCAGGCGGCTTCCCCCTCATCCAGGTCCGGCAAGGTAGGCTCTAACGGTGTCGGGCCGCAGATTTGTAACCATCCTTGCGCGAGCGCATGGAGAATCGCTGCTTCTTCAGCAAACCCGCCCGTACTTCCAGCTGACACCACCTCCAACTTCACCTCGGCAGGAATCCAGACAACGCCAAACAAGGGCTGCAACCATCGCAGCCCGTCCACGCGTGCCAACCCGATAAGCGGGCTGGCGTCGGTCAGGACGAAGCCAGCCACTGCTCAAGCGTATCCATATCGCTGGTGGTCTCGACATCGTTTAGACGAATCACTGCGATGCCGAGTCGGGAAACGTGGGATGCAAATTGCCCAGCCTCCATGCCAGCTAGTGTGGCAGCACGCCCCAAAGACAAATGTCCATCACGAAACAAGGCGGTCGCCAGGGCGGGTTTAACGCCCTTTGCGTCGAGCAAGCCGCCCGCGGCAACACCCAGCATCAAGGCATCGGGCTGATCTCGGTTCATCACCACCACCACATCTTTTTGAGCCAGGCGCAGGGCCGCACTGGGGTTGTTCTTCAAACCACTCACGCTGACCATTTCCATGCCTATCTCCCATAGGAATATTGAATAGGAAGAATACTAACCTATTTGCCTCAGTAGAGGCCATGAGCAAACTGCGGCGACCGTTAAAGCAACCTCCACCGCTACCGCGAACGTTAACGGAGCGATCTTCCTTGCAATCACGACCCGCGGCATCGTCAACCCCGTCAAATGTCAGCATTTGACAGCATAAGTAGTCCTGCTTTTCCTAAACTCTTTTCAGTACCCTGCAATGCATTTTGCGCAGGGCATTTGGAGAGTTTTCTTTTTGTCGCAGCCATCTTGGAATATTCACAAACTTCATCCGACTCCCCAAGTTCAGTAAAGGAAGTCGCCTTCGTTCTCGACAACGTGGCCGACTGGCAGACTCTTGCAGCAGGTGTGCGCCCGGGGGTGGAGGTGGTGGTGCTCGACGCTACGGGCGATGGTCTCGCGCAAATGGCAGCGTGGGTGCAGGGCAAGTCGGGTTACGACGCCATCCATGTGTTGAGCCACGGCAACGTTGGTGCCGTAACCCTTGGCACACTGAACCTCGATCACTCGGCGGTGCTGAAGCGTTCCGGTGACTTGGCTTCGCTTGGGCGCGCCTTGACGGCTGACGGGGATTTGCTCTTTTGACCAACAGTATCTAGATTTCGAGTGCGTGCCCCGACCCCGATGAGCGAAGCGTGAGTCCTTGCGGGGGTCATTTTCATGCAGAGGTTCTTGGGTGTGTGGAGGCGTTTTGGACTACCCATTTGAATGCAGGTTTGCCGCAAGCTGCTTGCGCCGCTATTAGACTAGGACCATGAAGACTGCATTGCCCCCGCTTACCGCTGAGATGCTTGCCGCCACACTGGCCTCATTGCCTGACCCCGCATTTATCCTGTCGCGCAGCGGGCGCTATGTCGCTGTGTTCGGTGGTTCGGACAAGCGTTATTACCACGACGGCAGCGGTCTGGTCGGCTTGTCCATCGGGGATGTGCTTGAAGACGACAAGGCGGGCTGGTTCCTGCGCGAAATTGACACCGTCCTGAATACACGCGGCCTGCATGTGCTCGAGTATGGTCTGAGTGGCAACGACGTCAAGGGTCTGGACAAGGACGGCCCAAAGGACACAATCTGGTTCGAAGGCCGCGTGCAGGCGCTGGATTTTCGTGTGGGCGGCGAAGA
>CAJBMJ010000514.1 GCA_903954045.1 uncultured beta proteobacterium
GCTTGACCCGAACATGGGCGTTCGCCCCGTGAAGGCCGTGCGCGTGCTGGGGCAGAACTTTGTTTTGTTCAAAAACGCCAGCGGCGAGTTTGGCCTGCTGGACCGCGATTGCCCGCACCGGGGCGCCGACCTGGCGTTTGGTCGCAATGAAGGTGACGGACTGCGCTGCCCTTTTCACGGCTGGAAATTCGACACCAAAGGGCTTTGCACTGACACACCCGCCGAACCCGCCGGCAGCACCTTGTGCAAGCAGATCAAGCAGCGTAGCTATCCGTTGGTGGAGCGCAGCGGTGTGCTGTTTGGCTGGTTTGGCCCCGAAGGCACGGAGCCCCCACCGTTTCCGGCCTTTGACTGCTTCACCGCCCCTAATTCCCACACTTTTGCCTTCAAAGGCCTGTGGAACTGCAACTGGCTGCAGGCCTTTGAGGTGGGCATTGACCCAGCACATGCGTCGTTCCTGCACCGATTCTTCGTTGATGAATCGCTGGACGCCAGCTACGGCCGCCAGTTCCGTGGCGCAAGTCTGGGTGAACTGGACGGCCAGCGCCTGCCAATGACCAAAGTGATGCGCGAGTTTGACCAACCCGACATTTCTTTTGCAACCACACCCTATGGACTGCAACTCACCTCGCTGCGCAAAATCAACGAGCAACTCACCCACACCCGTATCACCAACGCCATCTTCCCGCACACCTTTGTGATTCCGCTCTCGGAGACGATGACGATCACCCAGATCCATGTGCCGGTGGATGACACGCACAACTACTGGTATGCCATCTTCACCAGCTTTGATGCACCGGTGGACAAGGAAACCATGCGCAATCAGCGTTTGGAGGCGGTCACTCTGCCGGACTACATTCCCAAATCCGGAGAACACAACCAGTGGGGCTTTAGCGCGCAGGAACAGCAAACGCGCACCTACCTGGGCATGGGCGAGAGTGACATCAATGTGCATGACCAATGGGCCTGCGAAAGCATGGGCGCCATCCAGGACCGCACCCGTGAGCACCTGGGCTCCAGCGACAAGGTCATTCTGGCCAACCGCCGCATGCTGCGCCAGGCCATTGAAACCGTGCAAAGCGGCGGCACTCCGCCCGGCGTTGGCGACCCAGCCATTGCCGCAAAGCGCATGGGCCCCGACACCGTGGATGGGCTGGCTCCGACCGGCGGCGAAGTGCCATGGTGGCACACCGCCGTGCAAGCCAAGCGCGACGCGGCCCCGTGGGATGCCGCACTGAAGGATGCGTCTTGAACGCCCAGATACAGCCGAGCTTTGCCAACCGCTGCGGGATTCACGACGCGGCGCGCGAGGCAAACGTGCAGCGGCTAGTCAAGCTCATAGAAGCCAGCGGCCTGGAGTTGGTGCGCTTTGGCTGGTGTGACCCGCACGGCGTGGTGCGCGGCAAAACACTCAGTGCCAAGGCCGCTATCCGTGCTTTGCATGAGGGCGTCGGCATGGTGAGCACGCTGCTGCTCAAAGACACCTCCGACCGCACTGCCTACAAGGTGTTTGAACCCGGCGGCGCCGCAGGCATGCCCGGTTTTGGGTTTGCCAGCAACCTGATTTTGCTGCCCGACCCTGAAAGCTTTGTGATGCTACCTTGGGTTGACCGCACTGGCTGGCTGCGCTGCCAGCCCTGGTTTCAGGACGCCACTCCCGTGACGATGGACACCCGTCGGGTGTTGCAAAGTGCACTGGCGCGCCTGGAGGAAAAAGGTTTGCGCATGGTGTGCGGGCTGGAAGTTGAATTTCATATCTACCGGCTCAAGAACCCTCAGTTTGGCCCCGACCTCGATCCCAACCTTTCTTCCTGGCCCGGGCTGCCGCCCGAAGTGAGCATGATCCATCCGGGCTGCAATATGCTCAATGAAGGCTGGATGGATATGGCGGAAGAGCCCCTGCGCATCGTCCAGCACACGGCTCAGGCGCTGGGCTTGCCGCTTCAATCTCTTGAGGTCGAGATGGGGCCGAGTCAGGTGGAAGCCGTGTTCGATGCCACCGACGCGCTGACTGCTGCCGACAACATGGTGCTGTTTCGTTCTGCCGTGCGCCAGGCGCTGCGGCGCGCGGGCTACCACGCCACGTTCATGTGCAGGCCGCCTTTTCCCAACATCATGTCCAGTGGCTGGCACCTGCACCAGTCTTTGGTGCACGCTGACACGGGTAACAACGCCTTCGTGCGCGACTTACCGCAGGAAGGAACGACAGAACTGGACGCGCAACACACGCTGTCGGATACCGGTAGTGCGTGGTTGGCTGGCTTGCTGGCCCATGCGCAAGGCATGGCGTCTCTGTGTACGCCCACCGCCAATGGATTCGCGCGCTTCAAATTGCATGCGCTGGCGCCCCAATCGGTGCAATGGGGGCGGGACAACCGTGGCGCGATGCTACGGGTGATTGGCGCTGCCAATGACAGTGCCACCCGCATTGAAAACCGCATAGGAGAGTCTGCGGCCAACCCTTATTTGTACATGGCAGCACAAGTCTATGCTGGCCTGCATGGCCTGGACGGCAAGCTCACGCCGCCCCCTGCGACCGAATCCCCCTACGCGGACGACGCCCCGCAAATACCCACCAGCCTGCCGGAAGCGCTGCAAGCACTTCAAGCAGACCCCGTGCTCAACCAGGGATTGGGTGTCGACTTTGTGCGCTACTTCTGCCGCATCAAACAATCAGAAGCC
>CAJBMJ010000515.1 GCA_903954045.1 uncultured beta proteobacterium
ACGCACTGTAGCGCGAATGCGGCCGGATCGGCCTGCGCTCCAAGGCCCGGTAAAATGCCGGGTTTACCCCAGTTTTAACTCCTTTTACCCCGGAGCCGCCCCACACATGGCCAATACCCAACAGATGGCAAGTGCAATCCGCGCACTTGCAATGGACGCAGTGCAACAAGCCAACTCCGGTCATCCCGGCGCACCGATGGGCATGGCCGATATGGCGGTCGCGTTGTGGGGCGAGCACCTTAGCCACAACCCCGGCAACCCCCACTGGCTGAACCGTGACCGCTTTGTGCTCTCCAACGGCCACGGTTCCATGCTGATTTACGCGCTGCTGCACCTCACCGGCTACAAGCTGCCGATGGCCGAGTTGAAAAACTTCCGCCAGTTGCACAGCAAGACAGCAGGTCACCCCGAAGTGGGTGTGACCCCCGGTGTGGAAACCACCACCGGCCCGCTGGGCCAAGGCATCACCAACGCCGTGGGCATGGCGCTGGCCGAGAAGCTGCTGGCTTCCGAGTTCAACCGCGAAGGCCACTCCGTGGTGGACCACCACACCTATGTGTTCATGGGCGACGGTTGTTTGATGGAAGGCATCAGCCACGAAGCCGCTTCTTTGGCAGGTGCCTGGAAACTCAACAAGCTGATTGGCCTGTACGACGACAACGGCATTTCTATTGACGGTCAGGTGGCTCCCTGGTTTGCCGACAACACGGCCTTGCGTTTTGTGTCTTACGGCTGGAACGTGTTGGGCCCTATCGATGGCCATGATGCCGCGCTGGTTGCCAGTACCATTGCGGAAGCCAAAAAATCCACCGAGCGCCCCACGCTGATCATCTGCAAAACGCACATTGGCAAAGGCAGCCCCAACCGCGCCAACACGGCCAAGGCCCATGGCGAACCGCTGGGTGCTGAAGAAATCAAGCTCACCCGCGAGTCCATCGGCTGGTCTAGCGCTCCCTTTGTGATCCCCAAGGCCGTTTATGCCGACTGGGATGCCAAGGCCAAAGGCAAAGCAACAGAAGCCGAATGGAATGCCAAATTTGCCGCCTACAAAGCCGCTCACCCAGCGCTTGCCAAAGAGCTGCTGCGCCGCATGAAAGGCGACTTGCCCAAGAACTTTGTGCAGACCGCCGTGGACACCGTTATTGGCGCCCACCAGAAAGCCGAGACTGTGGCCAGTCGCAAGGCCAGTCAGCTCGCGCTGGAAGCGTTTACTGCTGCCTTGCCCGAGTTGCTGGGCGGCTCGGCCGATCTCACCGGCTCCAACCTTACCAACACCAAAGCCACGCCCAATCTGCGCTTCGATATGCACGGTGCGGTGGTCAAGAACGAGGCTGGCGTGGGTGGCCGCCACATCAACTACGGCGTGCGCGAATTTGGCATGGCTGCCATCATGAACGGTGTGGCCTTGCACGGTGGCTTCATCCCCTACGGCGGCACATTCCTCACCTTCAGTGACTACAGCCGTAACGCCATCCGCATGGCTGCGCTGATGAAGCAGCGGGTGATCCATGTGTTCACACACGACTCCATTGGCCTGGGCGAGGACGGCCCGACCCACCAGTCGGTGGAACATGCCGCGTCCCTGCGCCTGATTCCGAATCTGGACGTGTGGCGTCCCGGTGATACGGCCGAAACTGCTGTGGCCTGGACGGTGGCTTTGCAGAACAAAACCAAGCCTACTGCTTTGCTGCTGTCGCGCCAGAACATCAGCTACGCGCCCAAAGGTGATTCCGCGCTTGCGCCGGACGCCAGCGGCCTGGACGCAATCAGCAAGGGAGCCTATGTGCTGTCGGAACCCTCTGAAGTGGGCCTGAAGAAAAAAGCGCAAGCCGTGATCATTGCGACCGGCTCCGAAGTGCAACTGGCGCTCAAGGCACAGGAACTGCTTGCTACAAGAAAGATAGCTGTTCGCGTAGTATCCATGCCAAGCAACACCACTTTTGATAAGCAAAGCGCGGATTACAAAACACAAGTGCTGCCCGCCAATCTCCCGCGTGTGGCGGTAGAAATGGGCTCCACTGACGGCTGGTGGAAGTACGGCGTGGCAGCGGTCGTAGGTCTGGACACCTTTGGTGAGTCAGCCCCCGCTCCAGTGCTGTTCCAGCACTTTGGGTTTACAGCGCAGAACGTGGCTGACACGGTACAGACCGTGCTTGCCAAGAAGTAAGCAGCAATATTTGGCAGATTATTTTTTAAGGAAACCACCATGACCATCAAAATCGGCATCAACGGCTTTGGCCGCATCGGACGCAACGTGCTGCGCTCGGCCCTGCAAAACTTCAGCGATATTGAAGTCGTTGCCATCAACGACCTGCTCGAACCCGACTACCTGGCCTACATGCTCCAGTACGAC
>CAJBMJ010000516.1 GCA_903954045.1 uncultured beta proteobacterium
ATGAATTTGATCCTGCACGGCATTGACGCACCCAACATCGTCCACACCAACACCCTGACCGAGAACCTGGCCGACGTGCAGGACAAAGACCGCATGGACGTGATCCTGGCCAACCCGCCTTTTGGCGGCAAGGAGCGCAAGGAAGTGCAGCAAAACTTCCCCATCCGCACGGGTGAGACGGCCTTCCTGTTTTTGCAGCACTTCATCAAAATGCTCAAGGCCGGTGGCCGCGCCGGTGTAGTTATCAAAAACACGTTTCTGAGTAACACCGACAACGCCAGCGTGTCCTTGCGCAAGCTGCTGCTAGAAAGCTGCAACCTGCACACCGTGCTGGACTGCCCCGGCGGCACCTTTCAGGGCGCGGGCGTCAAAACCGTGGTGCTGTTTTTTGAACAGGGCGCACCCACCCGCAAGGTCTGGTACTACCAGCTCGACCCCGGCCGCAACATGGGCAAGACCAACCCGCTCAATGATGCAGACTTGGCCGAATTCGTGGCCCTGCAAAGCACATTTGCCGACTCTGCCAAGAGCTGGAGCGTGGACGTGGCGGACGTAGCGAATATGGATGCCACCGCGTTCGACCTGTCCGTCAAGAACCCGAATGGAGGTGAAGTGGTCGTGCACCGCAGCCCGCAAGACATCATGTACGAGATCGCCGCACTCGATGCGGAAGCCGCAGAGGTGCTAACGACGATTCGGGAGTTGCTGTGATTGCTACTGAATTGATAGCTTCTTACGCACACTCTACGAGGGCTAGAGGCCGATTTGGCTTAAATTTTCTTCGTCAAAGGCTGCGAGTGGAAGCGATGGGGGCTGGGGCATGAAGGCGGGGTGGCAGACCAAGACGCTAGGGGATGTTCTCGAAAAAACCGAGACGGTCAATCCACTTCAATCTCCCGAGACTGAATTTGACTATATCGACGTATCCAGCGTCTCCAATACGACGTTTCAAGTTGAGCAAACTCAACGATTGAAGGGGAAGGATGCGCCAAGTCGGGCACGCAAATTGGTGAAAACCGACGATGTGATTTTTGCGACGATTAGACCAACGCTTCGCAGAATTGCTATCGTGCCGCCACACCTTGACAAGCAAGTCTGTAGTACCGGGTACTTCGTGCTCCGACCAAAGCCGTTTCTTGATCATCGCTTCATGTATTACTGGCTATTTGCCGAGGAATTCATGGGGCAAATGGAGGCGCTACAAAAAGGTGCCAGCTATCCGGCAGTCACTGACAAGGAAGTCCGCGACCAAGCGATTCCGTTCCCATCGCTTCCCGAACAGCAACGCATCGTCACCCTCCTCGACGAAGCCTTTGACGGCATCGCTACCGCCCGGGCCAACGCCGAACAAAACCTCCAGAGCGCCCGCGCCCTTTTTGAAAGTCACCTGCAATCGGTGTTTACGCAGCAAGGGGATGGGTGGATCTCCACAACCATCGGCAACTCATGCATCTTGAAAAGCGGAACAACCGTTCCAGTGAGTATTGAAAAATCGTCTGGCGATATTCCTTACGTCAAGGTCGCGGAGATGACGCTACCGGACAACCAGGATGGCATCACCACGTCTATTCGATTCCTCAACCGCGCAGACGTAAAGGCGGGTTGGCTTATTCCAGCAGGCGCTGTTATTTTCCCGAAGAGGGGCGGCGCAATACTCACAAATAAGAAGCGCCTCGCGTTGGTGGATATGTGCGCTGATCTAAACATCATGTCGGTCATCCCGACTGCAAAGCTCACGCCCGAGTTCCTGTACTTCTACTTTCTCACAGTGGACATGCGGAAGCTGGGTACTGGTTCGTCGATTCCGCAGATCAACAATTACGACATTGCGCCTTTGGAAATTGCGTTTCCCGATTCGACACGGAAACAGGCTGAAATTGCAGACTCGATTCGATCACTTGAGTCAGAGTGCCAAGCGCTCGAATCCATCTACCACCGCAAGATCGCCGCGCTGGACGATCTGAAAAAATCTCTGTTGCACCAGGCCTTTGCGGGTCTCCTCTAGAGGTTGCGCCATGACCGTTCCACCAACCCCGGCAACACTGTTCACTTTGGAACATCTTCTGGAAATGGTCATCGAACCCGAATGGTTCGATGCCACCAAGGAGAAATTGAGCGGCGCTGCGATTCTGACTGGGCTACTGGACTACGGCCTGTTCGCAGACAAGGTGCCGGCCTGCTTCACATCCGAGGGGTTGGCGGCAATTGCGTCGGTGTCGTTGATCGACATCCTTGATGAGCAGGACGAGAAAAAGCTGAAAGACAGCATAGACCCTCGCGCCCATGACTACGTACGGTACGAGGCGCTGCGCGACATCAATATCCCAAGGCATCTTGGCATTCCGCACCCGGAAGCCTATGCCGTCCAGTCGCTGGCAATCTCCCGGCACTGGAAAGAAATTGCGACCCACTGCAACCAACCCAACCCGGCAATCAGTCGAATCCACGTCCGGCACACCGGCAGTGGCAGCATCTTCGAGATGAATTACAAGGGCACAGAGCGCTTCCAACTTGAAGAGGATGAAATCCGGTGGATGGCTGGTGCGCAGTACGTTGTCCATACCGACGTTTCGTCTTGCTTTCCGAGCATTTATACGCACTCGATTCCGTGGGCCTTGCATGGGAAAGTGGCCGCCAAGAAATTGACAAGCATCACAGCCCTTGCAGGCAACCTGCTGGACAAATGCACGCAGAACACCCGTGACAAGCAGACCAACGGTTTACTGATTGGCCCGCATTCCTCCAACATCATTGGCGAAATCATTCTCACAAAAATAGATGCCGAGTTGCAGGCCAAAGGATATTCAAGACTTGCGCGCCACATTGATGACTACGCCTTTTATGCAGACGACTTTGCGCAAGCGGAGCGGTTTGTTAAAGACTTAGGGATGTGTTTGCGTGGCTTTGAGATGTCGCTCAATGACAAGAAGACCCGCATCTTGCCGTTGCCACGGCCCAGCACTGAAAATTGGATTCAAAGACTGAATCGCTTTGTTTTCCCCAAAGACGAAGAAATCCGGTTTTCGATCGTTCGATCGTTTCTTGATCTGGCGCTGGAGTGTGCGCAGGCAGCGGGCAAGTCCACACCACTGAACTACGCCATCAAAGCGCTGGCCAACCCCAAGAGCCCGCGCAAGCTCAATGAACGTGCCAGAAGGCTTTACGTGCTGGAGGCCATAAACCTGGCCCTGGCGTATCCATACCTTGCACCGCAGTTGGACAAACACGTTTTTGACCGGTACGGGCACGATGATTTGGCGACGCATATCGCCGAATTCTCCAGTGCACTGGCAAAAATGGGGCTGCGCAAGCTGTACCCGGACGCGATTGCCCATGCGCTGTACTACGTGTTGAAGCACGGTGTTGAACTCAGCCTGGATGACAACGACCTCAAGGAAATCGTTGCCCTGGATGATTGCATCGCCAATGTGTTGCTGTTGGAGTATGCAACCCGGCACAAGCGTGCAAAAGTAGTTTCCGCGATCAAATCGCGGGCCAATGAAATTAAGACCGCTGATTCGCGCGAGAAGGACAAAAACTGGCTTCTGATTTATCAGCTCTGGTCAGTGAAAGACCTCGAAGGCAACGGACAAGCGTTTTTGGCCGATTTGAAAGCCAAAGACTTCAAATTTCTCGATATACCTACAGCCAAGGGAGCGTCAACAACATGACCGAAAAACGCATTGCCAATCAGCACCACGCCACTTTTGAGGGCATTCGGCATACTGACGACGCCGGACAGGAGTTCTGGCTTGCCAGGCAATTGGCCGAGGTGCTGGATTACTCCCAATACCGCCATTTTTTGCCGGTGGTTGAGCGCGCCAAGGAAGCCTGTCTGAACAGTGGCCAGCCAGTGGAAAACCATATTGAGGATGTCCTCACAATGGTCGAAATTGGCTCGGGCGCACAACGTGAAGTTGCCGATGTACGCCTATCCCGATATGCGTGCTATCTGGTGGTGCAAAACGGTGACCCATCCAAGCCCGTGATTGCAAACGGGCAAACCTATTTTGCAATGCAGACACGGCGGCAAGAGTTGGAAGACAGCGCCAAATTTGCGCAACTGTCTGAGGATGACAAGCGGCTTGCAATTCGCAATGAACTGGCCGCCCACAACAAGTATCTGGCGGCGGCGGCGAAGGACGCGGGCGTGGAGACCAGCCTTGATTACGCTATTTTTCAAGACCACGGCTACAAGGGTCTGTATGGCGGCATGGGGGCCAAAGATATTCATGCCCGCAAGGGCTTGAAGAAGAGCCAGAAGATTCTGGATCACATGGGCAGCACAGAGCTGGCGGCCAACCTGTTCCGCGCCACGCAGGCGGAAGAGAAATTAAAGCGCGAAAACGTGCAAAACAAGCAGCGCGCCAACAACACCCATTACGAGGTCGGCAAGAAAGTGCGCGAAACCATTCGGGAACTGGGCGGCACGATGCCGGAGGCCATGCCCACGCCGGAGCAGAGCGTCAAGCAAATTGAAAGCGCCAAGAAGAAGCTGGAGGGGAAGAAATGAGCAGTTTGGAAAGTGCGTCATGAACGAAGCCGAAACCCGCGCCGAACACATTGACCCAGCCCTCGCCGCTGCAGGCTGGGGCGTGGTGGACGGCAGCCGCATACGGCGCGAATACCCCATCACCATGGGGCGGCTTGAAGGTGCAGGCAAACGCGGCAAGGCATTGAGCGCCGACTATGTGCTGGAGTACCGCAACACCAAGCTGGCTGTAGTGGAAGCCAAGGCGTGGGACAAAGCTTTGAGCGAAGGTGTGGCCCAGGCCAAGGACTACGCAACCCGCTTGGCGGTGCGCCATACCTTTGCCACCAATGGGCAAGGCATTTATGGCATCGACATGCACACAGCCGTTGAGGGGTCGATAGACCGTTACCCCACGCCGGATGCGCTGTGGAGTCTGACCTTTGCGACTGAGAACGCTTGGCGCGACCTTTTTGCCACTGTGCCGTTTGAGGACAAGGGCGGGTTCTTTCAGGGTCGGTATTACCAGGACGTGGCCATAGAGAAGGTGTTGGCAGCGGTGGCGGCAGGCCAGCAGCGTATTTTGCTGACTCTGGCCACCGGCACAGGCAAGACCTTTATTGCGTTTCAGTTGGCGTGGAAGTTGTTTCATAGCCGCTGGAACTTGAGTGACTGGAAGGGAGACGGCGCACCCACACGTAGGCCGCGCATCTTGTTTCTGGCTGACCGCAACATTCTGGCGGACCAGGCGTTCAACTCGTTCTCAGCGTTTCCTGAGGATGCGCTGGTGCGCATTGCGCCGGATGACATTCGCAAAAAAGGCAAGGTGCCGAAAAACGGCAGCATCTTTTTTACGATTTTTCAGACCTTCATGAGTGGACCGCCCAAGGATGGCCACCCTTCGCCCTATTTTGGCGAGTATCCGCCGGATTTTTTTGACATCATCATCATTGACGAGTGCCATCGGGGTGGCGCGAACGACGAGAGCAATTGGCGCGGCATTCTGGATTACTTCGCACCCGCTGTGCAGTTGGGCCTGACCGCAACGCCCAAGCGCCGCGACAACGTGGACACTTACGCCTACTTTGGCGAACCCGTTTTCACCTATTCGCTCAAGGACGGTATCAACGACGGATTTTTGACGCCGTTTCGCATCAAACAGATCACCACGTCGCTGGACGAATACGTTTACACGGCTGACGACAAGGTGGTCGAAGGTGAGGTGGAGGCAGGTAAGCGCTACGAGGAAGCCGATTTCAACAAGATCATTGAGATCAAGGAGCGCGAAGAAAAGCGGGTTGATATTTTCATGGGCCTGATTGACCAGCGGGAAAAGACACTGGTGTTTTGCGCTACCCAGAACCATGCGCTGGCCATTCGGGATTTGATCAATCAGTTAAAGACGAGCACCAACCCCAATTACTGCCACCGCGTGACGGCGGACGATGGTGCCTTGGGCGAGCAGTGGCTGCGGGATTTTCAGGATAACGAGAAGATCATCCCAACGATTCTGACCACGTCGCAAAAGCTCTCCACCGGTGTGGATGCGCGCAACGTGCGCAACATCGTGCTGTTGCGGCCTGTCAACTCCATGATCGAGTTCAAACAGATCATCGGGCGCGGCACCCGGCTGTTTGATGGCAAGGACTACTTCACGATTTACGACTTTGTAAAGGCGCACCACTTTTTTCAAGACCCGGAATGGGATGGCGAACCACTGGAGCAGGAAGTACGCGCACCACGCGGCGAACGGGTGCCTGACGCGCCGCCAGAGGTGCGGGAGCCGCAACCTGACTACCTGCCACGCCGCAAGGCGGAGGTGAAGCTGGCCGATGGCAAATCCCGCCACATTCAGCACATGGTGGTCAGCAGCTTTTGGCACCCGGACGGCACGCCCATGTCGGCACAGCAGTTTATGGAGGCGCTGTTTGGCAAATTGCCGGACTTCTTTCAAGATGAAGACGAGTTGCGCGCGCTGTGGAGTGCGCCCGATACCCGCAAGAAGCTGCTGGAGGGGCTAGCGGAAAAGGGCTTTGGCAAAGACCAACTGGTGGAAATGCAAAAAATCATCGATGCCGAAAAAAGCGACCTGTTTGATGTGCTGGCCCATGTGGCCTATGCGTTGGAACCGCTGACCCGCGAAGAGCGGGCGGATCGTGCCATGGCCGTGATAAGCACCCACTTTAATGCCCGCCAGCAAGTGTTCCTGGACTTTGTGCTGTCGCACTATGTGGCGCAAGGCGTGGACGAACTGGACCAGGCCAAGCTGCGGCCCTTACTTTTATTGAAGTACCACGACTCGATTACCGATGCAGTGGCCGATCTGGGCAAGCCGGAAGAGATTGGAAAGGTATTCAGCAGCTTTCAGCGGTATCTGTACGAAGAAGAAACG
>CAJBMJ010000517.1 GCA_903954045.1 uncultured beta proteobacterium
GGTGACAAGGCTGTGCAAAGTGCTGGAATCGAATGTTTTGAAGAGCACCAGGGTCCCCTGACCCTGTGCTCCCAGCCAGATAGGGGTTTGCAGTATTCGGTAAACGTCCCCGGTACTGCTGGCGAAATGCCATCCCACTTGTATAGCGTCCAGGGTGGCCGGCAGGTAGGCATGCTCACTACCGTAATGGAAGATCTGTTTGCCTTGCGGCGACAACACCAACAGGTTGGAAAACTCCTGAAAAGCGGCTTGGGCCGTCAAAAAGGTGTTGAGCTCAGCCCAGCGCAGGGCTGACTGACCTTCAAGAATCCGGGTGAATTCGATGCGCGATTTCATTTGCGCCACCGCATCCAGCCAGCGCGCCTCTACCCGGGGCAGCGTATGTTCATAAAAGCTGCGGGTGACCGCAAGTTTCTGGACGATTTCACGCTGCTGGCGCGTATGAAAAGAGTTAAATCCAATGACTGAGATGCCCGCAATCAGCACCAGCATGACCCAAGCTAGCCGCATGAGCGCCTGACGCCGGATGGTCCGTCGTTTGCCCGGTGCTGCCTTAGCCATTGTCATGCACTTTGTCCCGACCAGCGGATGTCGATATGGTTGGCGGCCTGGCCAAAGGTGGTGTCGCCCTGAGCGGCGCGCAAAAATACATCCGTATCCTGAACTTGCCGCATGTTGAATCGGGCATCCGGACTGTAGATCAGGGGTGTTTTGCTGAGCAAATCGGTGATGTCCTGCCGTTCCTGCATGCTGCGCATGTTGGCTTGCTTGGCAACAGCCTGAGGCGTTGCTGCACGCAGCCACACCAGGGTTCGACGTAACATGCGCACCATCAGTTCTGCCTTGCGTTGACCATCGGGTTGGTTGAGGAACAGGCGCGTCGTGGCCACCACACTGCGAAGCGCGTTGACCCCGGGCAGACCGGCATGGGTGCGCTTGTCGCTGAGGTCGAGCAAAGTTACGCCCAAACCTTCGCGCAGCAATCGGTTGGGAAAGGGCTGCTCGCAAAACAGCGCATCTGCGGCCTGGCTGATAAATGCTCCGCTGGCGCTTTCCCAGTTTTGACCGGTCGGGAGCCAGCGCACCTGCTGCGAACCAACGCCATGTGCCTGCAGCACAATTTCAGCCATCATTTGCATGTAGGTCTTGCTGCTGGGGCTACCGGTGGAAGTACCAATGGTGTGCCCTGCAAGATCCTTGATCCGGGTGATTTTTTTGGCCAGATCTTTGCGCACCATCAAATGGAAAACCTGCTGTTCGCCGGAGATGGGTGCAATGGCCACGGCGTCCTTACCCTTTGTCATCAGCACCGGCAGGGTCGGGAAACCCAGGGCTGCAAAATCTGCATTGCCAGCCAGAACGTCTTCCAGGGCGCGAATGCCGCTGGGGTGGTAGCGCAACACCAGTCGTGCGCCGATTTCCCGGTCAAAACCCAGGGAGCTGATGAGCTCCAGTGGCAAAAAGGGCAAGGAACCCGGGCCTGGCAGGTTTAACCGGATCAGGGTCTCCGTTGTCGATCCCACAGGGCTCTGCGCAAGTGCAAGTGACTGTTGTGGGAGGAAAGTCAGTGCACTGATCAACTGCAAGGCGTGGCGGCGACCGTATTGCATGGGATCCTTGTGGGGGTAATCATTCAGGGCTGAGGCTTTGGCGCGAGATTCATCATGCCACAGCCCCGGCAAATAGTCTCAATTGGCCTATGACGGCGGCCCCTAGCTCCACGAATCCATAAGAGCTCCACCCTGTTCAATCAAAAACTCCTTGAAGGCCCGCGCGGCGGGCGACAGCTTCTTGTGGCTCATGTGGGTGACATACCAGTGCCCCATAGAAGGCAGCCCCTCAATATCCACCCGAGCAATGTGACCGCTTGCCAGCTCGTGGCGCACCGTGCGTAGGCTCAAGAAGCTCAGACCCATGCCAGCCATGACGGCCTGCTTGATAGTTTCGTTGCTGGGCATTTCCATCACCACGTTCAACGGCGTTTGGTGCTCGGCAAAAAGGCGCTCCATGGCCGCTCGCGTACCCGAACCCTCTTCCCGAACCACAAAACGATGTTCTCCCAAAGCGGAGAATGGCAACTGCTTGCGGCGTACCAGGGGGTGGTCTGGTGCAGCCACGATGGCTAGTGGGTTGGTAGCGAAGGCGGTGGCCTCGCAGTCCAGATTGGCCGGCGCGCGGCCCATGACCACCAGGTCGGCTTCGTTGCGGGCAAGCAATCCCAGAATATTTTCGCGGTTATCGATCTTGAGTTGGATGTCAATGCCCTGAAACACCTTTCCAAAGCGCACCAGCAGCATGGGAATGAAGTACTTGGCGGTGCTGACCACTGCCAGATCAATGCGGCCTTTTTTCAGCCCCACATGCTCGGCCATCAGGGCTTCGAGATCTTTGAGCTGCCCCATGGCCGCAATGGCATAGGTTTGAAAGGCCTCGCCGGCGTGGGTGAGGCCGATGTTGCGTCCTACCGGCTCGATCAAGGGCACGCCGAATGCGTCCTCCAGTTGGCGAATTTGCATGGACACTGCAGGCTGGGTCACAAACAGCCGCTCGGCTGCCTTGGAAACCGAGCGCTGTCGCGCGACCTCCAGAAAGGTCTGGATTTGTTTCAAAGTGTAGGGGCGCATCGGAAACCTCCTTACATCAGATTATCCTGATGCAATTTCAAAAAAACATAATTTGAGTTTATGGGTTAAGGCCTTTAAAGTAAATCACTCATTACTGATATATAGCTGCTTTAGCCCAAATTTTTCCTGCCACATCGAACCAAAACATGTCCGCAACCACCCTTCAAGCCCTGATTTTTGATGTGGACGGCACTCTGGCCGACACCGAGAGTGCGCATCTGGCGGCGTTCAACCACGCCTTCGCCGAGATGGGCCTGGACTGGGTGTGGGACGAGGCGCTCTATACAGAACTGCTTGATATATCCGGCGGCAAGGAGCGTATCCTGCATTACTGGAAAACCAGCTGCCCTGAACTGCTGGAAGTCGGCGCCATGGCCCAAAGCGATACGGTGAACCGACTGCATGAGCTGAAAACCGCAGCCTATGAAGCCGCGGTCAATGGCGGCGCGGTGAGCCTGCGCCCGGGCGTACTCAGGCTGATGGACGAAGCGCTTGCCCAGGGCATGCAACTGGCAATTGCCACGACCACTTCCCCGGTCAATATTGCCGCCCTCATGCGGCAGGCGATTGGTGCGGATTGGCGTCTCAATTTCACTGCTATTGGCGATGCGTCCACTGCGCCGATCAAGAAACCCCATCCGCAGGTCTATTTGCAGATGCTCGACGCACTGCAGCTCAAGCCCGATGCTTGCCTGGCGCTGGAGGACTCCAGCAATGGGTTGCGCGCCGCCACTGCGGCAGGACTCGCAACGCTGATTACGCCTACGCACTTCACCGCGCACCACAACTTTGCTGCTGCCCTAAGGGTTGTGCCCGATTTGAGTCAGGTGAATCTGGCCCAACTGCGCCGCTGGCATGCCGAAAAACAAACTCCTGTGAAAGTCCACCCATGACCGCCTCATCCATACAAGCGCCTGTGCTCCGCCTGGCACCCAGCATTTTGTCGGCGGATTTCGCCCGCCTGGGTGAAGAAGTCAGAGCCATACAGACAGCCGGTGCCGATCTGGTGCACTTTGACGTGATGGACAACCATTACGTACCCAATCTGACCATTGGTCCGCTGGTATGCGAAGCCATCCGACCGCACGTCAGTATTCCCATTGATGTGCACCTGATGGTGGAGCCGGTAGACGCGCTGATCCCCTTGTTTGCCAAAGCCGGTGCCAACATCATCACCTTCCATCCCGAGGCCTCACGCCATGTGGACCGAACCTTGCAACTGATCAAGGAACACGGTTGCAAGGCCGGCCTGGTGCTGAACCCCGCTACTTCGGTGGACTGGCTGGACCATGTGATGGACAAACTGGACATGATTTTGCTGATGAGCGTGAACCCCGGGTTTGGCGGGCAAAAATTCATTCCCTCCACGCTGGGCAAGCTGCGCGTCGTGCGCCAGCGCATTGATTCGCACCAGGCTGCGGGCGGCCAGCCCATCTGGTTGCAGGTGGATGGCGGGGTCAAGGTGGACAACATCCGTGAGATCGTTCAAGCGGGGGCCGATACCTGCGTCGCCGGTAGTGCCGTGTTTGGTGCACCCGATGCCGATGGCGGCTACCGCACGGTGATGAACGCCCTGCGCCAGAACGCCGCCAGTTGATTGCCCTGCACTCCATTTTTATCTTCCCGAAAGCTCCCCATGACCACTCGTCGCCGATTTACCCTGACCCAGTACCTGATCGAACAGCGTCGCCGCTTTCCGTCGGCCAGCGGTGATTTCAACGCCCTGATTCTGGATGTGGCTCTGGCTTGCAAGGCTATCGCCCGCTCTGTGGCGTTTGGTGATTTGGGCAGCGTGCTCGGCCACCCCACGCCGGAGGTTGCCACCAGCGTCAACGTGCAGGGTGAAGTGCAAAAGAAGATGGATGTCATCAGCAATGAGTATTTCACCCAGATGACCGAGTGGGGCGGCCACCTGGCTGGCATGGCGTCCGAAGAGATGGACGAGCCGTACCAGATTCCTGAAACCCTGCAGCGCGGCAAGTACATGCTGGTATTCGACCCGCTGGACGGCTCCAGCAACATTGACGTGAACGTGACCGTGGGCAGTATTTTCAGCGTGCTGCGTGCGCCGCAGGACGTGATCGACAGCGGGCGTGATGTCGTCGCGGCCGACTTTTACCAGCCTGGTACCCAGCAGTTGGCTGCGGGCTATGCGCTGTATGGCCCCACCACCATGCTGGTGCTCACAGTGGGCAACGGCGTGGCAGGCTTTACGCTGGATCCCAATCTGGGCCAGTTCATGCTGACGCACTCTGACATTCAGGTTCCAGTGGACACCCATGAGTTCGCAATCAATGCGTCCAACGCGCGCTTCTGGGAAGCGCCGGTCAAACGCTATGTGGACGAATGTCTGGCCGGAAAAACCGGCGTTCGCGGCAAGGATTTCAATATGCGCTGGATTGCCAGCATGGTGGCAGAAGCCCACCGCATTCTGATGCGTGGCGGTGTGTTTTTGTACCCGCGTGACACCAAAGACGCTACCAAGCCAGGCCGGCTGCGTTTGCTGTACGAGGCCAACCCCATTGGCATGATCATGGAGCAGGCAGGCGGGCGCGCCTCCACCGGCGAGGTGCCGATGCTGAGTGTGCGGCCTACCAGCCTGCACCAGCGCATTGGCCTGGTGTTTGGTTCCAAAAATGAGGTGGAGCGTATTGAGCGTTACCACGCAGAACCCGTCGAGGTGGAACTGCACAACCCACTCTTTGCTGAACGCAGCCTGTTCCGGGACTGATGGACCGCAGAACACTATAAAAACAATAGCTGCCAGCGCAGCATCCGCCTGCGCTACCGCCTCATTTAACTTAATTTGTTTACCCAGGAGATCCCACCATGTCAGCACGTCACCCCATCATCGCCATTACCGGCTCGTCAGGTGCAGGTACTACCTCTGTTACGCGTACGTTTGAAAACGTTTTCCGCCGCGAAAACCTGAACGCCGCGATCATTGAGGGTGACAGTTTTCATCGCCACGACCGCAAGGCCATGAAGATCAAGGCGGCCGAAGCAGAGGCCGCTGGCAACAAGAACTTCAGCCATTTCGGGCCGGAAAACAATCTGTTTCCCGAACTTGAAGCCTTGTTTCGTGACTATGCCAAAACGGGCAAGGGCAAGCGCCGCAAATACCTGCATGACACCGAAGAGGCTGCTCCCTACAAGCAGGAACCAGGTACCTTCACCCCATGGGAAGACGTGCCCGCCAATACCGATTTGCTTTTCTACGAAGGTCTGCATGGCGCGGTTGTTACCCCTGAGGTGAACATTGCCCAGCACCCGGACCTTCTGGTGGGCGTGGTGCCGGTGATCAACCTGGAGTGGATCCAGAAGCTCTACCGCGACAAGAAGCAGCGCGGCTACAGCACCGAAGCCGTAACCGACACGATTTTGCGCCGCATGCCGGACTACGTGAACTACATCTGCCCGCAGTTCAACCACACCCATGTGAACTTCCAGCGGGTGCCTATGGTGGACACCTCCAATCCATTCATCGCGCGCGACATTCCCAGTGCGGACGAAAGCATGGTGGTGATCCGTTTTGCTAATCCCAAGGGCATCGACTTCCAGTACCTGCGCAGCATGATTGACGGTGCCTATATGAGCCGGGCCAACACCATCGTGGTGCCCGGCGGCAAGATGGAGCTGTCCATGCAACTCATCTTCACCCCGTTTGTGTGGCGAATGATGGACCGTCAGAAAAAGGCTGCCTGAACATGAGCAATACCTTCACTCCTCCCACACCCGACATGGCCAACCAAATGGCTAAGGCCATCCGTTTTTTGGCGGTTGATGCGGTCGAAAAAGCCAAATCCGGCCATCCCGGCGCCCCCATGGGCATGGCCGACATTGCCGAGGTGCTTTGGAACCGGCACCTGAGCCACAACCCGGCCAATCCGCTGTGGCCCAACCGCGACCGCTTTGTGCTGTCCAACGGCCACGGCTCCATGCTGATCTATGCGCTGCTGCACCTCACCGGATACGACCTGTCGATGGACGAGTTGAAGAAGTTCCGCCAGCTGCACAGCAAGACCGCCGGACATCCCGAGGTGGGCGTTACGCCAGGTGTGGAAACCACCACCGGGCCTCTGGGCCAGGGCCTGACCAATGCCGTCGGCATGGCGCTGGCCGAGAAGCTGCTTGCCAGCGAATTCAATCGTCCCGAGCAGGCCATCGTGGACCACTTTACCTATGTCTTCATGGGCGACGGCTGCCTGATGGAGGGCATCAGCCACGAGGCCTGCTCGCTTGCTGGCACGCTGCGCCTGTCCAAGCTGGTGGCCTTTTATGACGACAACGGCATTTCCATTGATGGCCATGTGGAGGGCTGGTTCACCGACGACACGCCCAAGCGCTTCGAAGCGTATGGCTGGAACGTCATTCCCGACATCAACGGCCACGACCCTGAGGCGCTGGATTCTGCTGTGCAGGCTGCCAAGGCGCAGGGCCGACTGGCAGATGGCAAACCCACGCTGATCTGCTGCAAGACGGTGATAGGCATGGGCTCACCCAACAAGGCAGGCACCCATGACGTGCACGGCGCGGCTTTGGGCGCTGCCGAGGTGGCGGCGACCCGTGAGGCACTGGGATGGGACCACGCTCCCTTTGAGATTCCGGCAGACGTTGCTGCGGCCTGGAATGCAGTTGAACGCGGCCAGTCGGCCGAGCGATCCTGGCGCTCGGGCTTTGAGGCCTACCGCACCCATTTCCCCGAGCTGGCGGCCGAGTTCGAGCGCCGGGTTGCTGGCGACCTGTTGCCCGCTTTTGCGCAAAAACTGCCAGAGGTGCTGGCAGCCATTGCTGGCAAGGCTGATGCCGTGGCGACCCGCAAGGCCAGCCAGAACGCGCTGGACGCTTTGGCTCCCTTGGTTCCGGAGTTTTTTGGTGGCAGCGCTGATCTGACTGGCTCCAACCTCACCAACTTCAAGGGTTGCATCAAGGCGGGCCGCGATCAGTGGGGCAACCACCTGAGCTACGGCGTGCGCGAGTTCGGCATGGCCGCCATCATGAACGGCATTGCACTGCACGGTGGCTACATCCCTTATGGCGGCACCTTCCTCACCTTCAGTGACTACAGCCGCAACGCCATCCGCATGGCTGCGCTGATGAAGCTGCGCGTCATTCACGTGTTCACCCACGACAGTATCGGCTTGGGAGAAGATGGCCCCACCCACCAAAGTGTGGAGCACATCCCCAGCTTGCGCATCATTCCAAATCTGGATGTCTGGCGTCCTGCCGACGGCCTGGAAACGGCGGTTGCCTGGGCGAACGCCATTGAACGCAAAGACGGCCCGAGTGCCCTGTGCCTCTCCCGGCAAAACTTGCCCCGACTTACCGGCGATGCAGCGGGTGCTGCTGCTATGACTGAAAGCATCCGCAGAGGCGGCTATGTGTTGTCGGACATGGAAGGCGCCCAGGCCGTGATTTGCTCCACCGGCTCAGAGCTGGAACTGGCAATGGAGGCGCAGGCGACCCTGGCGGCAGAGGGCATACCAACGCGCGTGGTTTCCATGCCCTGTACCAATCTGTTCGACCGCCAAACCAGGGCCTATCAGGAAATGGTTCTGCCCCTGTCGCTTCCAGCGGTGGCCATTGAAGCGGCACACCCCGACTTCTGGCGCAAATATGTGGGGCGCACCGGTGTCGTGGTGGGTATTGCAAGCTTTGGTGAGTCTGCGCCCGCCAAAGATTTGTACGCCCATTTCGGTATTACCAGCCAGCGCGTCGTGGAGGCTGCACGCACTCTGGTGCACCGCGCGGCGCACCGCAATGCGGTGGCATTGCCGGACCAGATCGTCACTTCCGGTAACTGAGCTGGCCGTTGGCCCTTGCCCGATGAATACTTTTGACCTTGTGATGTTCGATCTGGATGGCACCCTGATCGAAACTGCGCCGGAAATCGCTGATGCCACCAACGATGCCTTGCGCGACTTTTCCATGCCAGAGGTAACGCAACAGCAGGTGAACGACTGGATCGGCCACGGAACCCGCGAATTGCTGGTCAAGGCCATTGCCAGCGTGACCGGATCGACGCCAGACGAAGTGCGCGGCGCCGCCGATTTTGCGACGCAGGTCGCGGTGTTTGACAAGTACTACCACTTGCGCTGTGGCACGCGCAGCAACCTTTACCCCCAGGTGCGTGAAACGCTGGTCGCGTTGCGCCAACGGGGCGTGAAGCTGGCGATTGTTACCAACAAGGAAGCGCGTTTTACCGAATCGGTGCTCAATTTTCACCAGATGCAGGGCTTGCTCGATACGGTAGTAAGCGGTGACACATTTCCTACCAAGAAGCCCGACCCTGCAGGCATTTCCGCTTGCCTTGCGCAGTTCGGAGTGCCGCCTGAGCGGGCTTTGTTTGTGGGGGATTCCAGTATCGATGTGGCGACCGCGCGCAACGCAGGTGTTCAGGTTTGGGCTCTGCCGTATGGCTACAACATGGGCGAACCCATTACCAGCTGCGACCCGGATCGTGTCATTGAAGACTGCTCGGTGCTATTGAATATGTAGCTGTTTGTGCAGTCTGCATAAGGGCTAGAGGCAAATTTCTTAAAACTTATTCCCACCATGACTATCAAAATCGGCATCAACGGCTTTGGCCGCATCGGACGCAACGTGCTGCGCTCGGCCCTGCAAAACTTCAGCGATATTGAAGTCGTTGCCATCAACGACCTGCTCGAACCCGACTACCTGGCCTACATGCTCCAGTACGAC
>CAJBMJ010000518.1 GCA_903954045.1 uncultured beta proteobacterium
AGCGCAGGGTGCTGGCGGTAACTCACCGTGAGATTGCACAGCTCCACACTGGATTTGTGGCGGGTGGTTGCTGTCGTCACAGTGGTACCGGCTCCAAATTTGCCCACCAAACCGCAAGCCATAACAAACCCAACAAGGGCAGCAACACGGCGACGCGCAGCCAGGCAGGCCACGCAATGACACTTTGAGACAGAACTTTCACGTCAGAAACTCTTTCATTCAGGCAGGACTTTTAGGCCGAACACTTGGCAACTGCCGATTGAATCCACGCGGCATCAACCATTCCCGTTTTCGATTGACAAAGTTGGTGACTTCTGGACAGCACAACGGTGTAGGGAAGGATCCCCTTGGGATTGCCAAAGCGCCGCATGATTCCATCGGTCGTCGGTAGTGCAACCACTTGTGGATATGTCACCCTTTGGCGCTCCAGAAACTTCGTTGCGCTTGCCCGGTTATCGATGGCGATGCCCAGAAACTGGGCTTGTGGATACTGAAGGGCTTCTTTAAACAACAGGGGCATTTCAGCAATGCAAGGCGGGCAATCGCTGCTCCAAAAGTTAAGCAACATCGGTCTGCCCGCAAATTGGTCCAGGCGGATGAATGCGGTTCCATCCAGGTTTGGCAGTTCCAGCCGCATGGTTGGTTGGCTTTGTGCCTGGGAATGTAGGGAAGCAAGAAGCAGAAACAGCAGCGGCGCTGATCTGTAGTTCCACAATGACCAACCCATTGGCATCAGAACGCAATCTTGATTCCCGCTGCGATGGAACGGCCCATGTTGGGTCCCCAGATGTGTGTCACATCAAGTCCACCGGTGCCATCCACCCACAGGTAATTGTCATTTTTGGCCTGTTGGTAGTCGAACACGTTGTTCACGCCGATGTAGGCGGAAACCTTTGAGTTCCACTGGTAATTAGCGTGCATGTCCACCACCCAAAAAGTCGGACTTGCGTCAGACTTTGGGGTGCCATCCAAGTTGAAGCGCGGATTGTTGGCATAGTCGTAAAACTTGGCCAGGTTTTGGGGGCCAGTCAGTGTGGCCTTGATATTGAAGTTCCAGGGGCCGTTGTTGTGGTCCAGGGCCATCATGAACCGGTAGTCTGGGCGGGAAAACAGACTACCCTGAAAATCGGCTGCATTGAAGTCGTAGTTGTAATTCTCAATGCCTACCGTAACGGCATTTTTCGGACTGACCTGCCATGTTCCTATCAGGTCCACATTGTTGATCGAGTAGGCGCTTGGCGCAGGTTGCAGCAAAAAGTTGCCCGAGTTGGCCGTGTCGTCCACAAACAGGGCCATATTCTTGATGCGTGTGTGGTTGACAGAGGCCGTCACACTGAGGCGGTCGCCCGCATAGTTCCAGGCATAGGAGAAGTTTTCAGAGCGCTCTGCTTCAGCCTTGGACCTGTCGACCGACGATGCAGAGAGAATCGCATGTTCAAGCTCGAAGAAAGATGTTGGCATGCGGTACCCCGTACCCATGGCCAGTCGGCTGGAAATTTCATCGGTGTGGTGCCATAGCGCATTGAGTCGTGGAGTAGTGATTCCGCCAAACACATTGTTGTTGTCGTGTCGCAGGCTGGCATTGACTTCGAGTTTTTCTCCAAAGAAAGAACGGTAGGCTTGCAGGAACACGCCCGGTGTCCGGTACGTATAGGCGTCCGCATCCACTCTGGCCGGAGGTACGTTGAGCGGGTACGAAATGCTGCTCAAATCCTCATAGCGATAGCTGATTCCACCAGTGACCAGCGTTTCGCCAAGGCTTTTTTGAAGGCTACTCTCCAGGTAGTACTGTTTTTGTTTGCCAAAGTAGTCGGCATCTCCACCGTACCAGGAGTCCTGGCCGTGTTCTGCATAACCCAGGGCGAATCGCAACTTTCCGGCGTTGGTCATGCGCTCGGCAGTGGTTACAAGTTGGTTGCGCTTGGTAAAGATGATTTGGGCCAGGCCGAAGCGCCCATCGTTGTATGCGGTTCCCGTCAGCAACCCCGTGGACGGGTCTATCCAGTCGTTGATCGCGGGAGAGGCGTTGGGGCCCCTAGAAAAGTCGAAGGGGTTGCCCGACACGTCTGCGCGCACCGCGTCGTAGTCCGTGCCCAGCGGGCCGCCCATCCGTTTTTCTTCAAAGTGATCCAATCGGGCTTTGACCTTGAAACCACCTGCATCGTCGAGGAAGAGACCGGCGCCTAATTGTTTGCGGTCATAGCCGGTGTACTGTGAAACGCCAGTGCCGAGTGCATCCACACTGTCTTGTTGTTGCAAAGTGCCCGTCAGGGATATTGCTCCGCCACTGAGAACCTTGCTAGCGTAGAACGACTTGCGTTGCATTCCGAAGCTGCCCAAGCCGAGGTCAATGTCAAAGCCGTCTTTGATCGGGCGTTTGGTGACCAGATTGACCGTACCCGCCAGAGACTCCGGGGCGATCAGGCTGGTGCCTGCGCCACGTGAAATGTCTATCCGCTCCAGACCTTGCAGGCCAATCATGTCCAGCCCGTAAGCGTTGGAAACTGAGGAAAATATAGGCACACCATCGACCATCAGCGTGGTAAAGCGACCTGGCAGGTTGTTGAGCGTGAGGTTGCGCGAGTTGCAAACAGAGCATTCAATCTGGACGTCTACGCCTGGCCGATTGGTCAGAAGTTCCGGCAGGTTGGTGGCCCCTGAATTTTTGATGTCGTTTTCCGATATGGACTCGGTTTTCGTGATCTCTTCGCGAAGTGCGCCTGGTTTTGCCATGGTCGCTGCGTTCGTGACGGTCACTTCTGGCAATGTGCGGACCTCTGTAGCTTGGGAATGGGCCGAAGCTGAAGCCAGGGCCAGAACCAGAGCGCGGGCCAAAAACGGAGGTGTTTTCATAGCGTATTAATGATAGTGCAATATCATTATCATAAACTACTAAAATCCTTTTGGTAGCAACCCAATAGAATTGGTCCATGGAAAGAGACACCCGCCAGCGCACCGCCATTAAAACTGTTGTTGAAGCGTCCGCAAGGCCGCTTTCGGCGCAGGAGGTGCTCGCCGCAGCACAGTCTCAGGTGCCGGGTATTGGAATAGCCACGGTCTATCGCAACCTCAAAGCCCTGACTGAATCCGGCAATGTTGCTGTGGTGTCCATCGCCGGATTGAATCCGCGGTACGAGGCTGTCAGGGTTGGACAACACCATCACCACCACTTCATGTGCACGGCCTGCGAAAAGGTGTTTGATGTGCACAGCTGTCCTGGTGCCATGCTCGATGCTGTGCCCGAAGGCTTCAAGGTGGACCGGCACGAACTGACCCTGTATGGCCAGTGCAAAGACTGCGGTGTATCGGCAACTGCGCTACTCTAAAAGGAATGGGAGTGAACCAGACCACAGTATTTGCCATTGGCCAGTCCCTTACATGCGGTTTGCAGATCCCACAGGCAGTCTTCATAAGGTTTTTTGGCATCCATGCACTGTGCCGCAACAATATGCGCCTTGGACGTTGCCTGTAAGGCGCCGACCAAATCGCTGATGGAACCTGACTTGAGCCCGCAGTATTTCCCAATGGCCAGACCGGTACACATTGCTTTTGCGTCAGCGAGACACAATTCGCTGCCTTTGCCAGAGACCAGGCAATTGACCATCAGTTGCTGGGCCTCGGCTAGTGACCGGTGGCGGAGTGCGTCTTCTGCCATTTGTTGCTGGGTGTGCTGGGCGTGCAATGCTGTAGTGAAACCCAAAAGCATGAATAGAGTTAAATGGGTCAGGCGCATTAAAAGTATCCAAACAAATGAAATTGAGACGAATGGTAAGACTTTCGCTGCAGGAATCCCGCAGATGAAAGTCATCCCCGTTGGAGCAAATCCATGACGTGGGTGACCGCATGATTCAAACCCGCAACTTGCACTACGCCTACCCTGGCGGCATGGAGCTGAGTTTCCCGGATGTTGACGTGGCACAAGGCAGCGTGTTGTTGCTCAGCGGACCGTCTGGCTGCGGCAAATCGACCTGGCTGGCGCTGGTGGCCGGTTTGGTAG
Source organism: uncultured beta proteobacterium (assembly GCA_903954045.1). Taxonomy (GTDB): domain Bacteria; phylum Pseudomonadota; class Gammaproteobacteria; order Burkholderiales; family Burkholderiaceae_C; genus Allorhodoferax. The sequence goes on from CAJBMJ010000518.1 coordinate 3,998, forward strand.
CACCTACGCAAGGCACCATAACCGTGGCAAATCAGGCGTTGGGCGCTATGAAAAAAGTAGCTTCTGATGCATGGCGGGCGGGCGCTATTGGCTTTTTGCCTCAAAAACTCCATTTGACTTCCGCGCTGACCGTTCAAGAAAACTTGGCCATGGCCCAGTGGGCGGCAGGTGTGCCAGAAGACGCCCAGCGCATTCAGGCCGCATTGCAGTCCTTGGGCGTAGCCGATTTGGCAGGGCGCAAGCCGGGTCAACTCTCGGGCGGACAAGCCCAGCGTGTAGCACTGGCACGTGCGGTACTGCTGAAGCCCCAAGTGATTCTGGCCGACGAACCCACCGCTAGCCTGGACGATGAGGCGGCCGCTGACGCCGTAGCGCTGCTGTTGGACACCGCCCGTGCTCAGCAGGCCACGCTGGTGATCGCCACCCATGACGCGCGTGTGGCGCAGCACCTGTCTGCATGCTCTGATAGTCAAATCGCGTTCCAGCGCCTGCAGCTTGGGCGTGGAATGCTAGAAAAAACATAGCGTTCCGTTGCCATGAAAACCCTCATTTTTGCCTGGCGATACCTTTGGTCCCGGCCCTTGGGCGCGGCGCTTAATGTGCTGCTGTTGAGCCTGGGATTGGCTTCCATCACTTTTTTGCTGCTGGTGGTAGCACAACTCGGCAAGGCGTTTGACCGCGATCTGGCGGGCATAGACGTGGTAGTGGGGGCCAAGGGCAGCCCCATGCAATTGATTTTGAGCGGCGTGCTGCATATCGACATACCGCCGGGCAATGTGCCGCTCAAGGCCGTGCAGGAGCTGAAGAAGCATCCTATGGTC
>CAJBMJ010000519.1 GCA_903954045.1 uncultured beta proteobacterium
TCGCGGGACTTCAGTACATGGTAGGCCACGCCAAAGGCCAAAATTATCAGGATTTCCATAGTCGCTAACGGTCCCCGTTGCCCGATTCAAATTGTTCTAATGCCAGCAGGAGGCTGGTGCGATGCTCTCGCGCAACTACCTGCCAACTGATTCCGGAAAGCGCACCCTCAAGTGCCCATAGCAGGTTCAGGCTTGCTGACTTGGAGTGCTTCCTGACTGTAGCGTAGGCGGCTACGGCGCCCCGTTTGCGCAACTGCGCCACCGTGCGGATGCCGATTTGCTCCAGCAGGGCTGCAGACTTGGGGCCCAAATTGGGCAAGTCAGCCACACTGGCGCCTGGTTTGACTGCTGGCTTCACTTTTTCCGCCTGCTTTTTTGTTTTGGGCGCACGAACGGGCAGCGACAACGCGGTAGTACGCACCAGCAGGCTCAGCGCCTGCGCATCTTCCCAGCTATCGGCGTCTATCAACAAATGGGGCCGGGCACCGGGAAACGGCGCGCCTTCGCGCGCTTCACCCAGCAGTTTTCGGCCCTCTTCGGTTGGCTTGAGGTAGAGCTGGTTGTCGCAAACCAGCCCGACGGGCGCACCGTCGTAATACAGACAGTACTCGCCAAACATTTTTCGGCAGGTCACCGGGCCTGCACCACGCAATTGGTCCAGCAGATAGTCCATGGTCGATTGTTGTGTTCCCATGGACCACTCCTATTCCGAACTCTGCTGCAAGGCCCACATCTGGGCATAGCGGCCATTGGCGGCTAGCAGTGCCTGGTGGGTACCGCGCTCCACGATGCGGCCCGCATCCATCACCAGAATTTCATGCGCCTCCACCACGGTGGAGAGCCGGTGAGCAATTACCAAAGTGGTCTTGTTTTGCGACACACCCTGCAATTCGGCCTGGATGGCGCGTTCGTTGGCACTGTCGAGTGCGCTGGTGGCCTCGTCAAAAATAACGATCGGCGGATTCTTGAGCAGGGTGCGTGCAATGGCCACGCGCTGCTTTTCGCCACCCGAGAGCTTCAGGCCACGCTCGCCCACCATGGTGTCGTACCCCTTGGGCGTGCTGGCAATAAAGTCATGGATATGCGCAGCACGTGCAGCGCTCTCGACCTCGGCCCGGCTAGCGCCAGGGCGTCCGTAAGCAATGTTGTATTCCACTGTGTCGTTGAACAACACCGTGTCCTGCGGCACGATGCCAATGCTTTGCCGCACACTGGCCTGCGTGACCTGGCGGATATCCTGCCCACCCAGCAGGATACGGCCCTGACCCACGTCGTAAAAGCGGAACAACAGACGCGCCAGCGTGGACTTGCCCGAACCGCTGGGCCCCACCACAGCCACTGTTTTTCCCGCAGGAATTTCGAACGAAATGCCGTGCAAAATCGTTCTGGCCGGTTCGTAGGCAAACACCACATCCTCAAAGCGCACGCTGGCGTCAGAGCCATCGCCAGCCAACTGCAAGGGCCTGGCCTGCGGTGCGTCGGCAATCTCGCGTTCGCGCTCCATGAGACCGAACATTTTTTCAAGGTCGGTCAAGCTTTGCTTGATCTCGCGGTAAATCACACCCAGAAAGTTCAGCGGTATGTAGAGCTGAATCATGAAGGCATTGACCATGACCAGATCACCCAATGTCATGCGCCCTTCGGCAACGCCCTGCGTTGCACGCCAGAGCATGGTCACCAGTCCGATAGCAATGATGAGCTGCTGACCCGAATTGAGCAAACTCAAAGTTGTCTGGCTCTTGACCGACGCCTTGCGGAAACGCTCCAGGTTGTAGTCGTATCGCTTGGCCTCGAATTCCTCGTTGTTGAAGTACTTCACTGTCTCAAAGTTCAGCAGAGAGTCAATCGCACGGCTGTTGGCGGTGGAGTCCAGCTCATTCATGGTCTTGCGGAACTGGGTGCGCCATTCGGTCACCGTGATGGTGAACGCGATGTAGAACACCAGCGCAACAATCGTGATCCAGGCAAACCACACATCGAACTTCACGGCAAGCAAGGTGAGCACCAGCGCCACTTCAATCAGGGTAGGCACGATGCTGTAGAGCGAGTAACTGATCAGGGAATTGACTGCGCGCGTGCCCCGCTCAATGTCGCGGGTGAGCCCGCCGGTCTGACGCTCCAGGTGAAA
>CAJBMJ010000520.1 GCA_903954045.1 uncultured beta proteobacterium
ATTTTGTCGGGCCAACCAGGCAAAGGCGGTTGCCTCGACTTGAAGCGGCGGCAAACCAAACTCTGACGACGACGCAACCTTGCAGCTTGGAAGTGCATGCTGAATGCGCTGCATCAGGTAGCCATTGAGCGCGCCTCCCCCGCACACTATCAGTGTGGGGCAATGGGGCAAATGCCGCTTCAGCGCCTTGGCGCAGCCCAAGGCAGTCAGTTCGGTCAGGGTGGCCTGAACGTCTTCAGGCTTCAATGCATCAAAAGCTTGGAGGTGCCCCTGAAGCCACGGACCATTGAACAAGTCCCTGCCGGTACTTTTGGGTGGTGGTTTACCAAAAAATGGTTCGCCAAGCATGCGTTCCAACGGGCCTTGTTGAAGTCTGCCCGATGCTGCCCATCGTCCTGCGTCGTCAAACGGTGCGCCGGTGTGCTGCAGACACCAGGCATCCATCAACGCATTGCCAGGACCACAGTCAAAACCCGTCAGACCATCTGGCAATGTCGGGTCCAGCAAGGTGATGTTGGAGATTCCACCAATGTTGAGCACCGCGAGCGACGCGCTGATATGCCCGAAAAAGGCTTTATGAAAAGGCGGTACCAAGGGAGCACCCTGACCTCCCGCGGCAACATCCCGGCTGCGGAAATCAGCAATGACATCAATGCCCGTCAGCTCCGCTAGCAGAGCAGGTTGGTTGAGCTGCAGGGTGTAGCCGAGGCCGTCAAATTCGCCAGGCCTGTGTCGCACGGTTTGTCCGTGTGCTCCGATGGCTTGCACGTGCTCTGGTGGAGTTCCGGCTTTCGAAAGCAGGCGCCGCACTTGCTCGGCGTAAACCTGAACCAGCTGATTGGCAGCCAGTGCGGCCCTGTGCAGCTCGTTGCCTGAGGATGTGTTGAGCGCCAGTAACTCCGATTTCAGTGACGCTTTGAATGGTGCGCTACTGTGAGCTAGAACCGTCGGTCGGTTCGAGCTGAAATCCACCAGCACGGCATCCACGCCATCCAGCGAGGTGCCGGACATCAGTCCAACGTACAGTTCCGACATGCCCTGTCGGTTCCGGGCGGATTTACTGGGCGCTGCCAGACTGCATGTCGGCAGCAGCGGTCAACTGAATGCGCACTTGTTCTGCAGACCTCGCAAACTGGGGTTTGAGTGACGCTGGCAAGGGGACTGATTCACTCTGGCGGGCCATGGTCAGGGGGTCACGTTGTGCGCCATTGACCCGAAACTCAAAATGCAGATGGGGTCCGGTGGCCCAACCTGTTGCTCCCACCGCGCCAATGTTCTGTCCCTGACCGACGCTCTGGCCTTTTTTGACTGATATCTTGCTCAGGTGGGCGTACACCGTCGTATTGCTGCCACCGTGCTTCACGATGACTACATTGCCAAATCCACCTTGAACCCCTGCAAACTCTACTGTTCCATCACCAATGGTGCGTACCGGGGTACCTGTTGGCGCTGCGTAATCGACGCCCAAGTGTGCACGCCAAGTCTGCAAAATGGGATGAAATCGCATTTTGAAGCCGCTGGAAACCCGGGAAAACTCCAGCGGGGAAGCCAGGTAAGCCCTGCGCAGGCTCTCGCCAGCCAGGTTGTAATAGCCGCCTTTGGGTTGTGATGTGGCAGTAGTGTTTGCACTCGGATCTTGAAACCACATGGCCTGGAAGGACTTGCCAGCATTGACGAACTCGGTGCTCAG
>CAJBMJ010000521.1 GCA_903954045.1 uncultured beta proteobacterium
GCATCGGCAAAGGCATTGAAGCGGGCCACGCTGACGCTGGGCGGGCCGTCTTCGTCAAAGACCGCCAGGGTGGGCTCATCGGTGTCATCTTCGGTCAAGGTCACCAGGGCACTGAGACCCTCGTCCAACCACTTTTGAGCCTCTTTGTCGCGCGGCGGACTCCATTCGTCGGGCCAGTTTTCCACGGCATACATAAAGCCCACGGCCCACACCTGGGCAAACGAAGGCAATGCCTCGCCCTCCATAGCCGCACGCTCTTCTTCAGGAAGCGCAGCCACCGCACCACGGATATCCATGACCTCAGGGTGGTAGGCCAACTCGTCATCGAGCGACTTCACATCGGCGGCCAGGCCTTCCACCACCTCCACCCAGCGCCTGTTCCACAATGCCATAAAGCGATCACGCTGTGCGGCATCTGTAAAGGCTTCTGTATCCAGCAACACAGGCAGGTATTCGTCAGGCCCAATGACACGGCGACAGCAGACCAAAGCTGCCATGAAACCCTCACAAAATTCCCACTGGGGGGTTTCATCAAAACGCCTGCGCATGTCGTCCAGGATGGCATCGATGGCATCAAATTCTTCGGGACTAAGGGACTGCACTGGGGCGGCAGACAAAGCGGTGTTCGACATAGCAGGTAAGAATGGTGATTAACTGCTATTGTCGCCCCTGAGGAGACACAACATGCTGCACAAGCTCAACACGATTTTTCCGATCCGCTACACGGCTCTTGGCCTGAGTTGCTTCGCTCTGCTTCTCAGCCTATTTAGTGTGCTGGCCTTTGGCGTGGGTTTCGGGCCTTTTCTCCTGTTTGGCGGCCTGGTGGCGCTAGGCGTTTACGACCTGCGCCAGCCCAAGCGATCGCTGCTGCGCAACTACCCCATCATTGGCCACATCCGTTACATGCTGGAATTTGTGCGCCCGGAAATAAGGCAGTATTTCATTGAGAGCGACAAGGAGGCCGCACCCTTTTCGCGATCGCAGCGTTCTCTGGTCTACCAGCGCGCAAAAAACGACCCGGACAAACAACCTTTTGGCACGCAGCTCGATGTGCATGCCGAAGGCTATGAATGGATGAACCACTCACTGGTACCCACCCAGTTGGCAACGCACGACTTTCGCATCACCGTGGGTGGCAAGCGCTCTCAGCCCTATTCCATGAGCGTGTTCAATATCTCGGCCATGAGCTTCGGAGCCTTGAGCGCGAATGCCATTCTGGCGCTGAATGCCGGAGCCCAACGCGGCAGATTCGCCCACGACACGGGTGAAGGTTCCATCTCGCAGCACCACCGAGTGCATGGCGGAGACCTGATCTGGGAGGTAGCCTCCGGTTACTTTGGCTGCCGCAATGACGACGGCACATTCAACGCCGAGAAATACGCGGCCAATGCCCTGGATTCACAGGTCAAGATGATTGAGCTCAAGCTCAGCCAGGGCGCCAAACCCGGCCATGGAGGCATGCTGCCCGGCCCCAAAGTCACAGCCGAGATCGCAGAGGCGCGCGGCATCCCGATAGGCGAGGACTGTATTTCTCCGGCATCCCACAGCGCCTTCAGCACGCCTGTGGAGATGATGCAATTCATCGACAAGTTGCGCACACTCTCTGGCGGCAAGCCGACAGGATTCAAGCTTTGCATCGGTCATCCCTGGGAATGGTTTGCCATCGTCAAGGCCATGCTCAAAACCGGCATCACCCCCGACTTCATCGTTATTGACGGAGCAGAAGGTGGCACGGGCGCCGCTCCGGTGGAATTCACGGACCATGTGGGCTCTCCGTTGCAGGAAGGCCTGCTGTTGGTACACAACACCTTGCGCGGCGTCAATTTGCGGGACCGCATCAAAATTGGTTGCGCAGGCAAGGTGGTCAGTGCCTTTGACATTGCCCGCCTCATGGCGCTGGGCGCAGACTGGTGCAACAGTGCGCGCGGCTTTATGTTCGCGCTGGGCTGTATTCAGGCCCAGCACTGCCATACCGGCCATTGCCCCACCGGAGTCACCACACAAGACCCCTTGCGCCAACAATCATTGGTGGTGCCCGACAAGGCGACGCGGGTGTACAACTTTCACCAACAGACCCTCCACGCCTTGAAAGAAATGATCCAGGCGGCTGGACTCAAGCATCCCCATGAGATCACCGCACACCACATCGTGCGTCGGGGCAATGACCATAAAGTCAAGTCGCTGGCCCAACTCATTCTGGTTCAGATCAATGGCGGTGCATTGCTACGAGACGATCTGGGTGACCTTCCCCTGATCTACCGGCACGCCTGGCCGCTGGCCAGCGCAGAGAGCTTTGATGCGCAGCTGGA
>CAJBMJ010000522.1 GCA_903954045.1 uncultured beta proteobacterium
CTTGTCTTTTGGATACCCAATCAAGACGTAACCAAGCCGCAAGTATGAAAAACATCCTGTTGATCGAAGACGACACCATAATGGGTGAGTCGCTTGTGCAGCGTTTTGAACTGGAGGGCTTCGGCGTCCAATGGGCCAGAAGTCTTGGAGACGCAACGCTCAAACTCAAGAAGACCTATGCGTGTGTCATTTCTGATGTTCGCCTGCCCGATGGTTTGGCAACACAATGGTTTCTGGATTTGCCAGTCAAATCGAGAAGCATTCCCTGGTTTTTCCTCACTGGATATGGCAGCGTGAATGACGCCGTCCAGGCCATTCGTGCCGGAGCCAAAGAGTATTTGACCAAACCGTTCGACATTGAAAAACTGGTCCAACTGGTGCACAACTCGGTCAGCTCTGAGGCTGTTCAGGATGAAGAAGTTGTATTGGGAATCTCCGTCTCCATGCGCCGCGTGGAGAGCATGGTCAAGAAGGTAGCAACTCAGCGAATCTCCGTTCTATTGAGCGGCGAATCAGGCGTGGGCAAAGAGGTTGCAGCTCAACTAATTCACAAGCATGACACACGCGCCGCAAAGCGTGATTTCATTGCAGTCAATTGCGCAGCGATTCCAGAAACGATGCTGGAAGCAGAGTTCTTCGGCTACGAGAAAGGTGCTTTCTCTGGGGCCAATCGCCAGCACAAGGGGTATCTGGAGCGCTCCGATCAGGGGACGCTTTTCCTGGATGAGGTGGGCGAGCTTCCAGCAAGCATGCAAGCCAAGCTTCTGCGGGCATTGCAGGAGAAATGTTTTTTTCGCTTGGGCTCCGAGAAGACCACACGAAGCGACTTCCGAATCATTGCTGCCACCAATAGGGATCTGTATGCCGAAATGAATGCCGGGAATTTTCGGGAGGATCTGTTCTATCGGCTCGCCGTCATCCGTATCCATCTTCCGCCGTTGCGCGAGCGCCCGGAAGATATTCGCTGGCTGACGCAGAACCTTTTGGAAAGTATCGTGGTTGAACAAGGGCGGCCGCTGGCCATGTCGGAAACATTTCTTCGCGACATCATATTGCGGGAGTGGCGAGGCAATGTACGCGAGCTGCGGTCCTATTTGGAGCAGGCCGTGGTCATGAGCGATGGTGGCATTCTGGATGAGCCATTGCCCTTTGAATCCGCGGAAATGCGGGTTGCAGACAAAGAGGGCGAAGTCATCAAACCACTGCAAACCATGGTGGAAGAAGCCGAACGTGCTCACATCCGGAAGGCACTGGACCGATGCGAGGGCAGCGTGTCCAAGACCGCAGAGCTACTGAACATTTCCAGAAAAACTCTCTGGGAAAAAATGAAACGACTTGACATAAGCACATAGCAGCAAAAGGACTCTCTATGAAGGTATTTGGTATCGCCGGTCACTCGGGAATGGGCAAGACGACGCTGCTGGAAAAGCTGATTCCAGAGCTCACTGCGCGTGGCAAACTGGTCTCACTGATCAAGCACAGCCACAAGAATGTGGATATTGACCGTCCCGGAAAAGACTCGCACCGTCTGCGTGAAGCTGGCTGCAAAGAGGTGCTGCTGATGGGCAATGACCGCTGGGCGCTGATGCATGAACTACGCGGTGCACCCGAACCCACTTTAGACGAACTGGTTACGCGGATGCAGCACTGCGACCTGGTGCTCATTGAGGGCTTCAAACAGGGGGGGTTCCCCAAACTGGAAATCTGGCGCGATGGCGTTGGAAAAGCCACTCTTTGGCCGGATACACCGGGCATTGTGGCCATCGCCAGCGACCAGTCATTGGCGGGTGTAGATGTTCTGGTCCTCGACTTGTCTGATGTGCCCGCCATTGCAACATTTGTATTGCAACAGGCGCAGCATTTCAGGTCGTATGAGACTTCGCCACCAGCGCTGACAACTCCGTAAGCCCAATCGGCGCTGTGGCCCGCCACGGCACCAGGTAAGTCATTTTGGACAGGCCATCATCAACCCGGTCCATTTGCTTCTGCTCTCCCGCCAGTCGGGCAGCCAGCAGCGGGTCTTGGGTGCCGGCGGCCAGCACGCTCTTGTTGATGACCCAGGCAAAAGGCTCGATCTTGGCGCGGCGCAAATCTTCCTGTAGCGCCTGTGCTTGTGACACCGGCGTGGTCTCTGGCAGCGTCACCAAAATGATCTGGGTATAGGCCGGGTCTTGCAGGCGCATCAGCGGCGTCACGATGCGGCTATTTCCCTGACCGCCCAGCTCGCGCACCACTTGACGGTGGTAGGCGCCGGTGGCGTCCATCAGCAAGAGTGAATGGCCGGTGGGCGCGGTGTCCAGCACCACATAGGCGCTGCGCGCCTCGCTCACCACGCGGGCAAAGGCATGGAACACGGCCACTTCTTCGGTGCAGGGCGAGCGGAGGTCTTCCAGCATCAGCGCACGCTCTTGCACGTCGAGCTTGGGGCCTTTGGCCGCCATGATCTTGTCGACATAGCGCTGGGTTTCTACCAACGGGTCGATGCGGTCCACTTTGAGACCGGGCAACTCCCCTGCCAGGGTCACGGTCAGGTGCGCAGCCGGGTCGGTGGTGCTGAGGTGCACGCTCTTGCCCCGCAGCACCAGGCCCACCGCCAGCGCAGCGGCCACGGTGGTTTTGCCCACGCCCCCCTTGCCCATCACCATGATCAGGCCGTGACCAGCCTCGGCCAGCGCATCGGCCAGGGCATCCAGACCTTGCCCATGCGTGCGGCCTCGCCCAGCCAAAG
>CAJBMJ010000523.1 GCA_903954045.1 uncultured beta proteobacterium
GATCGCCGTCCTGAGACACCCATGGCGCTTGAGATACATTTAACCCCCCGCTTGCGCGCATCCCCTGCGCGTCCACGATGGCGCTGAAACGCCGTCCACGATCAGCCTGAAACAGGCGTCCACGATCGCTGAAATGCGCACCCACATTACTGCTGCAGCAATTGTGAGCAGAAAACCAGCCAATGGCATGCTCGCACCATGTGTGCTGCCGATGAGTAGCAAGCCCGTTCCCGCGAGCACGAGGCCCATAAGCTGGTGGGCGTGCCATCCCTCTTTCAGCCACAACACGGTCAATGCGAGCGTCAAGAATGACTGGGACTGCAGCACCAAGGAGGCAAGACCAGAAGGCATCCCTACGTAAAGGGCCGTGAATAGAAAGGCAAACTGCCCCACTGACATGGTCAATCCAAAGGCGAGATAGAGGCGCAGTGGAACTTTGGGTGGCTTCAGAAACAAGATTGCTGGGAATGCAGCCAGAATGAACCTGGCGCCTGCGAGCAACAAAGGTGGAGCGCCCGCGATGCCAACTTTGATAACCGCAAAGTTCACGCCCCAGACCAGAATAACAATGAGTGCCAGGGCAAGGTGTTTTGCTTGCATTGGCATGGGCACACTCAAGAGGAGCCTCCTACTGACAAAGAGGCAGTTTCACAACCCTGTGGCTTGAATATCCGTTCTGTAGATGCTGGATTGTTGAGTAGCTTGCCAGCTGGTCGAATCGGGCGGCGAACCAACTCTCCCCCGCAATTTGGACAGATACCTTTCAAATGTGCATCAGCACAATCGGCACAAAAAGTGCACTCAAAGGAGCAGATGCGGGCCCGGACGGATTCGGGCGGCAAATCAGTGTTGCAGCATTCGCAGTTGGGGCGCAGTTGGAGCATCTAATTACCCCAGCGAAGCCAAACAGGTATCTACATCCACTATCCGAGCAAAGCGCTCCTGCAGCACCAGTTCCGTGCGGGTTTTAATGTCCTGCGCCGAGAAAACCACCCCACTTCCCTGGTGCTTCATGGGGAACGTCAGCGTGGCCTCTGTCACGAAATCAACTTGATAGCCAATGTCGGAGCCCACGCGAGCAGTTGTCTCACAGCACTGTTCGGTGCGGATGCCGGTGATGATGAGTTTCTGCACGCCGCGTCTACGCAGCCACAGGTCAAGCCCAGTATCGGTGAACGCGTTATGGGTATGCTTGTCAAAGCGCGCTGATGGGTTACCTGGAAGCCAGTCTAGTGGTTGAATAAATCCAGACTCTGGTGTGAAAGGACCACTGGCTCCGCAGTGATAAATGTGAACCACCGGAACACCACTTAGGCGGCATCCCTGTTCCAGTCTCAACAATGAACTCTGAAATGCAGGCACTTCGTCGAGCGTCCAAGATGGCATCTGAGTGAATGACTTCTGGACGTCAATGATGATGAGCGCGGACTTTGAGGCGTTTGGGCTGGACATATTTGTCATGCATGAAGTATTGAATTGCCTGATGCTACCTTCACTCCAATGCGGATGTAAGTGCCATTCAAGGCAAACAAGGGACAAAAACGGCCATGTATGGCCTGCATGCAGTGACAAACCTTTGCCATGAATCCAGGAATGCCGCAGCATTGCGTAGACTTCTCACCTTCGATTCAAAACACCTATTGAAGGCTATGCCCAATGCCCATCAAGACTTTTAATACTGGTCGGATAAAGAAGGCAGATTACGACCCTGCATCGAAGCAGTTGGAGCTGCACTGGGACTCCAAGACGGTCATCGCTTACAAGCATGTACCTGAGGAGGTGTTTCGGCGGCTTTGCAGCGCCCCCAACCCTACGACCTACTGGGAAGACCGAATTGCTGAGGAATATCCAAAAGGTGTACCCATGAAATCCACGGGTGAACCGGATGCCGCGAAGAAATTCAGCGACCTGATTGGGGGCAATGGGGATTGAATTGTCAAGGAGCCTTCTTCACTGCTCCCTTGCCATCAATTTCCAGGTGACCTTCTCGTATCAGTCTTGCAACCACCTGCTCCACAGAAGCCTCATCGTCAGGCTTGCCCTTAAGCAGTGACCTAACTGCCCCATAAAGGCGAACCTTGCGGGTAGGTTTGTTTTTCGACTTCCGCAGAGACGCCAGAACATGGGCGTAATCTTTGTCTTCAACGCTATTGGGAACTGTGGGTTGAGTTGTATTGAGCGAGGCTGAGACCGCCTTGCCCTTGGCCGCCCTACCCTTTGTTCCGACTGGATTTGCCGCATTGACTTTCTTGCCCGCCACCTCATTGGTTGGTGTCACGTTCCCAGGAGCCTTTGTCTTGGAATCAGGTGCTTTTGGTTTCGCCCGCGCTGCTTTGGAGACAGGCTTTTCTGATGCAGCCTGGACTACCTTTGACGCCTTTGATAGAGCCGGTTTAGCTGGAGGCTGGGCTGATTTCTTAGCTGCAGCTACTTTTTTGGCTCGAACCACCACCAAGTCCTTTACCTTCTTTGCAGGTGCTTTCAAGGGCTTGAATCCAACCTGGCTTGCTGCAAATCCGAGGTCCATGGCATGCTCCAACATCGGACCATACCCTTGGTCATTTGATATCACTACGAACCTAGCATCCGGGTTTCGTGATGTGATGTATCCTCGACAGCAGCCTCAATATCCACACCAGTGTGGTCTGCCAGCTGTAGGAGATACAGAAGCACGTCAGCGACTTCCTCGCCAATGCGCATGCTCAAAGGAGAATCATTTTTAGCTAGCCTGGATTCATCTGGCGTCTTCCACTGAAAGAGTTCCATGAGCTCGGCAGCTTCCACCATGAGCGCCATAGAAAGATTTTTGGGGGTGTGAAACTGCCCCCAATTGCGTGCCTTTGCAAAGTCTCTGAGCCTTTCCTGCAATTGGACCAGTTTCATGATTTCTTTCCTCTCAATCCGGCATTGCCGTCAAAATCCGAGTTCAGTGTAAGCACCCTATTCGCATGGCACGCAGAAAACATCACAACGTTTACGTCATTGAACTATCGAAGGACGTTTTGTTCGAGTCAAAGTTCAAGCGTTGCAATCCGGCCTACCAGGACGGCAAGCCATGTGTATATGTTGGCATGACCGGGCTCGACCCTGATGTTCGCTTTGACAAACATAAGGCTGGGATTCAGGCCAATTCATACGTCTTGAAGTACGGGTTGCGACTTTTGCCGGACCTGTACGAGGGGTTCAATCCTATGGCCTATGAAAAGGCGCGCGAAATGGAAGTTGAGATCGGCATTGACCTGCGCGAGGCAGGATTTGGAGTATGGCAGGCCTGAGTGTTGGCCCTGCTGAAGAAAGCTGACTACGTATGGGAATCCCGGAACGATGCCGCATAGCTTGGTTAAAAGCTAACATCCCCCGAATTTTTTTGGCACCGGCACTTCAGCGAGTCGTGCGTTATTGAGAGCCCCGTACGTAACAGCGACTTTGGGCATTCACCTGACGCTACCTTTGTTCTCAAGCCATGGGCACCAACCGGGTGCCCGTGACGGTCCGCTCCAGAGGCACTTGGTAAATCAATAGCTGCCAACCGAAAAGCAGACTCTGGTCATCGCCTTGAGCTTTTTTCCAACAAAATTCCCGCTGCATCCCGTTCCGCTTTAAAAACGTGCTCGCGCGGTTTCAGTGATTTCGCGAAAATATTGTTGTTGGCACTTACACGATCTGGCTCTATGGAGCGCGCATTCAGAGATGATCAGGCTGATGCCATGCGCAGCATCACCTTACCGGTACGCCCTGGTCTTGACGCAGCCCGGACAGCATCGGCCACCTGATCCAGCGTATAGACCTCGGCCACCTCGGTTTCAAATACTCCCTGCACGGTGAGCTTTTTCACTGCACGCAAGACGCTCAATAGCTTCAATGGAGACTGTTGCGCCATCCAGTTCGGCAAAAGAAAACCGGAAACACGGGCCACAGGCATCATTAGATCGCGCACTGTCAGCGGCATGGGGTTCTTATCCAGCGTTCCGTAAAGCACCATGTGGCCGTCAAGTCCGAGGCAACGCAACACATCAGCCGCCAACTCGCCACCGACACAATCTATGGCGTAGCCAACGCCCTTGCCCTGCGTGATGCGAAATACTTCTGCCTGTAAATTCTGATTCGAAGTTTCAACCACGGCGTCGGCACCCATGTCTCGCAACTCCTGCGTGTTAGCGCTTCCCCGCACGACACACAGCGTTTTGAAACCATACAGTTTGCCAAGGCGGGCCGCACTCTTACCCAAAGCGGAACCAGCCGCAGTAACCAAAAGCCAGCGCCCACGTGGGACCCGAAGCACTTCTCGGATCAGCACATAGGCAGTGATTGGGTTCACAAAATACATTGCTCCCTGTTCACTAGAGATGGCATCTGGCAGCGCAATTGCTCTTTTGGCGTCAACCACCGTGTATTCCTGCCAAGTGCCATTGGGCGGGCCACTCGCGAGTGCAACACGCTTGCCAAGCAGCCGACGTGCTAGAAAACCTGAACCTGTCCCGTCTACGATGCCAACTCCCTCACCACCCAGTGCGTAGGGCGGCATGAGGCATGTGTTGCGCAATGTGGGATCGTAGAAAACAGTCTGAGATGGATCGTTTTTGCCATGGTTCCAAACCACCCGCTCCAGCGCCTGACGGTATGTGCCATGCAGGAGATTCAGATCGGACGGATTCACTGGGCTCATCAGCATCCGCACACGCACCTGACCTGCCGCAGGTGTGGGCTTTGCCACATCCACCACGTCGATTTCCTCGGGGTTCTCTGTAAAGGCATGGATGCGCGCAGATTTCATGGAGTCGCTCGTTTCGAGTTCAAGGCCACGCATTCTGCCGCATGCAAGCGTATTCGGTTTCGCTGGGGTGACCGTCAAGGCTTCAATGACTTAATCGCCAGATGGTTGTTGGCACTGGCGCGTGATGGCTCCATGGAATGGGGAACCCAAGTACCTGTCATGACATTGATGAGTCGTGGGCCAGCCTCGTTCTTCCCGCGAACACGCGGTTGGAACCCTGCGGTGGGTTTCTTTGGGTGTGACTTCTCAACTACTACCTTGACTTGGCCGGGAACGTTCATCGATTCATCCTTTAAGAAAATACCATGCAAATGCTGCAGTCAAAACCGTCATGGACCCATGTCTTTTCGGTCCGAGGTCCCGACTGGTTGCCAGCTTATTTTGCAAACCAGGAGTACAAAATCGCCAGTAAATAAAGGAAATGACCTCGCGAGCGCTCGCGAGGCAAACAGAAAACAGAGAGAAAAACAGGGCAAAACGGCCAAAATCACCGAAAATGCCAAATCGACGCTCGCGAGGGTAGCGCGCAAAAGCCTGCATTTACAGGCGATTTCAAAGAAGAAAGGCCAAGCTGATAACAGTTTGGCCTTCTTTGTATGGTGGTGGACGGTTGACTGTCTCAGTCCCCAATTTCTGAGCCAAATAGCAATGGAGAGTAAAGCTGCGGGTCATTGCGTATTTGGATCAAATCTACGTGATCGAAGATGCAATTCGGTACCCCATCGCCCGGTATCCCCGCTGCCGTTTGTCCCACATTTTCAGCAGGGCCGGGTGACCGGAATCCACGAAATCAACAATGCGCACATCGGTCTTGGTGGCGTGCTCACGGTGCAGTCGGCCAGCATACTGCTGCAGCGTGCCCTTCCATGACACAGGCATGGCAAGCACCAGGGTATCGAGGGGTGGGTGATCAAAGCCTTCACCGACCAGTTTTCCGGTAGCCAACAAAATGCGTGGCGCATCGGGTGGTAGCGACTCCATTTCCGAGATGACCGTGGCACGCAGCTTTTTTGATACCCTTCCATGCAGCACGAATGGTGTTGGAACCTTGTCCGTCAACCCAGCCAAAATGGCATCCAAATGTTCCGTGCGCTCGGTCAACACCAGCACTTTGCGACCTTGATCGAACGCCGCTTTGATCTCGTGGCAAATGGCCGCTGTGCGGTCTTGATCGGTGACAAGGTGGCGAAACACATCCTGAATTCCAGCATCACTGGAAACTTCAATTTGTCTGAAGATGGAATGCGGGATCACTTCCAGTTCGTGCGGTGCCGACTCGGCACTGGTCGCCTTGTGCCGGATCGGCCCACATTGCATGAAGATGATGGGTTGCTGTCCGTCGCGCCGGATGGGTGTTGCTGTCAGACCCAATACATATTTGGCCTTGGTAGCTTTCAAAATCGCGTCAAACGAAGCCGCACCAATATGGTGGCATTCGTCAATGATGACGTGACCGTAGTTTTCAACCAAAGCGTTAACCTCACCCTGCTTCGACAAAGACTGCATGACAGCAATATCAATCTTGCCAGTGGGCTTGCATTTGCCACCGCTGATGGTACCGACCACACCTTTGCCAACGCCAAGAAACGCTTGCAAACGTTCCTGCCATTGCTTGAGCAGATCAGTTCGATGTACCAGCACCAGGGTGTTGACACCCCGACGGGCAATCATGGCAGCGGCAGTGACGGTCTTGCCAAAGGCAGTCGGCGCGCAAAACACGCCTGCGTCGTGCATTAGCATAGCTGTCACCGCCGATTCCTGATCAGGCCGCAAATTGCCCGCAAATGCCACATCAATCGTGTCACCGGCAAACCGTTCGTCAATCAGGTCACATCGGATACCGTTGTCTTTGAGCAATTCCTGAGCAGCCTCCAAGCAGCCCCGTGGCAGGGCAATATGGTCAGGGTAATTCTGAGCGCAACCAATTACGCGGGGGACTTTCCACGTTGACAGACGCATGGCCTGTGCCGCATAAAACGCAGGATTTTGAAATGCGGCAAGGCGAATCAGTCGGTTAGCCAATGATGTCGGTAGCTTTTCTTTCTCGAAATAGATGAGATTGGCCATTGTGACTTTCAATGCCTCAGGCATTGGCCCAACGAGCTTTTTACTGATGGCAACCGGACGTTTCCAAGGCTCCTTCAGGTCCTCGTCATCGATGAAGGTGACATCCAATGGATGCACACCACCGGTTGCACGCAGAATGGTCGGATGGATATCGTGCGCAGCCATGGGCACGATGCCGGTCAAAAACTCCCACTGGTCTGGATAGGGGCGTAACTCACCGTCAACAAAGAGACTAAACCCCTTCTCCCGAGGGTGTTTCTGCAAAGGTAAAGCAATCAGGTTTCCGAAGCCGCCCTTGGGCATGGTGTCTTGGTTTGGGAAAAGACGGTCATAAGAGGTGAGTTTCAGTTGCCGGGTACGGGCACAAGTGTGGCTGATGATGGCCGTGCCGAGGGCGCGCGCATCACGCGCCAGCACTGAGCAAGAGAAAAATATCCAGATGTGCGCGCCGTTACCAGACCTTGAAATCTCCAGAGCAGCAGGCACCCCCAGCTCAACACATGACTGGCGAAAAGCCAGTGCATCCGACTTCCAGTCAGCTTCGTCGAAATCGATAGCCAAAAAATTGCAGGTGTCGTCGGTCAGTAGTGGATAAACACCAATTGTGCGCTTGCCAATCAAATGCTCGTACAGGATCGAATCCGACAATGGGACAAGCTTTCGGTTGCTGCAATCAGAACACTTGATGTTCATCTTGTTGCATAGTCCGGCAACCCAAAGGTTGGCGCATGTTGGTGAGTAACCCGATTTGCCTTTGGATTTGTTTTCCCACCGCTCCGGAAAAACATCGGTTCGACCGCTGAACAGACCGCGAAACAACGCAACCTTCTGTGGCTTGGACAGGGACGATTCCACCGGAGTGGCCTTGACTGGCACGGGTTCCGGCGGCAACCGCCATTCAATGCCAAGCGCTTCCAACACCGCAATCAGGCGTGCGTTTTCGGCCTGTGCTGCGGCCAGCAGTTTGGCCTCAAATGGCACTGTAGCGGTCAAGACATCCATTGGCTACATTTCGCTATCGCCAGAAGTTGGTTTACGTGTCGTTTCGGTTTGACCGATCAATCGGTCAAAATCACTCTGAAAAAGTCGATCCTGCACGATGCGGTATTTTTCGAACTCGCTCTCAGCATGCGCCTTAGCGATTTCTGCTGTGACCTTGCCTGCGTCTTGCAGCACTTCGCGGTCCCAAAGTTTCAAGAAGCCGCCCAGGCGCACCTCCCAATCCTGCATGGTCATGGGAACTCGGCGCATGGCTTGAAGCTCTGCCATGTCGAGATAGGCGGAGACGATCCGCTGCATCTGTGCCAACTCGAACTCCGAGAGGTAATTCTTGGCAATGGAGACATCGTATTTGTGGATTTTCCCGTGGGGTGCGCCATCCCAGCTGGTCAAGCCCATGTTTTCCTTTTTGTGATCCGCACGATCCACAATGTCTTCCGCCGCAGTCTGACCGCGGATCGCGTAGTGCAGTTTGTTTTGAACTGCGCAAAAAATCGCTTGGTCGCCGTGGCCGTTGGGTCATAGTCCAGTGAGGTGGCGTAGATGTCGGTGATCTTCTGATAAAACTTGCGCTCCGAAAGCCGTATCTCTCGAACCTTTTCCAGTTGGCGCTCGAAAAAATCAACGCCCAAGATGCTGCCGCTGTGTTTGAGACGGTCCACATCCATGGCCCAGCCCTGAATCGTGTAATCCTTGACGATCTGGTTTGCCCACTTGCGGAACTGTACGGCACGTTCGTTTTCGATTTTGAAGCCGACGGCGATGATGGCCTGCAGGCTGTAATGCTTAACTTGATAGTTCTTTCCATCGGCGGCAGTGGTTAAGTACTGCTTAACAACTGCCACCTCGTCGAGCTCGTCATCGGCGAAAATTCGCTTCAGGTGCTGGTTGATGGCGGGCACCGACACATCGTAGACCGTGGCCATCATCTTCTGCGTCAACCAGATATTCTCGTCCTCATAACGCATCTCCACGCTGGTCTCTGCGTTACCAGTTGCGGCAACAAAGGTCAGGTATTCGGCCGCCGATGAACGAACGATGGAGACCTCATTTTTCTTGGCGGGTGGTGGTGGTTTCCTCATGCTCAGCTTCCCTCCTGAATAGTCTTCTCTACTATGCTCCTTTGAACTACAAAATGACCTGAAAAATGATCATCTACTGGAAGTGACAGTATTTTGGTTTTTAAGCAGAACGGCAGAACCCACAACCGCAAGCCGCTGGACCTTGGGAACTCGAACACTGGCAGTGGTTGATCGAAGGTCACGGTCTTTGGGTAGATCAACGCCAGATTTCCCCCACCGGCCATAGACAAAAGCCTCCTTGGTTGCTGCGTTTACAAACGCATGTCGGTGCCCTTGATTATGACTACGCAGCACCGCTGTTTTCGGGAGTGCGAACACGCTTTCTGAATCCGTGTCGGTGACAAGCCACGCAGGAATGTCACGTTGCCCATGCAACATGCGCCAGACATCAATGTGGTCATCAAACTCAATGTAAAACACCAGATACGGGTAACGGGTCAGCGGCCAGAAGCGCAGGCCTGGAATGTTCAACGTGTGGGCATAACGTGGTGATCCAGTCGCCGCATGGCGAGAGATGTGTTCGTAGGCCCGCTCCAACGCGTCAACGAAGCCCAATGCTGCTGACTCAGCGTTCTCAGACAAGTAGTGCTCAATGGCCTCATCCACGTCCCGGTTGGCATCACTGCGCGGGACGATTGGCTTGGACTTCATCCCCGAGTGCGTTTTTGTACGCGCTCACGCAGAGCCGAAAAGTACCCTGCATCCACCGGCGCCGCTGGAGCCGAGGCTGCACCTTGAAGCAGCATGCCACGCAAACGCAAGACATCAGCGTCTTTGCGGATCAATTCGCGCACATACTCGCTACTGGTGCCGTAACCACGTTGCGAAACCTGTTCGTCCACGAAGGATTTGAGCGAATCAGGCAGGGAGATATTCATGGTGCTCATGGCCGCATTTTAAGATTCTTTGGCAAAATTTGGCAAACATTGGGTTTATCTCCATCGGTGCGTATTCGGCCAAATACCAGAAACCAAGGACAGACTTGGAAGCCATTGCTCTCTTTGCCCCATTGCGTTACGCCACCCTACGAATTCAACGCTCTGTCCTGTTCTTCGACAAGGGACGATCAAAAGCTTCTTGCGCCGCTTTGGCTAACGCCGCCAGTTCCTCACGACGTTTATCAGTCAATTTGACGGGGCCGACTATCTTCAGTAAAGCTTTGCTGGCCTCAGGCCCCAAAGGCTTGGTTGCGGGCAGTGGATCGGGACGTCGCGTTGTGACACGCTTGAGAACACTCTGTGGACTTTTTGCTTGATCCGCTCTGCGCGCAGCATCCTTGGCTTTACGCCAAAAATCGTCCAAAGTTGTACGAATAGCCATTATGAAATTTGCAGCAAAGCCTTCATCTTGGCTCTGACATGCAGCATGACCAAGGCGGGCACTACTGCCTTCTTTTTTGCATGGCGGACTTTCCAATCCAAAGACTTCACCTGATCCGATAGCACGGCACAGTCGACTCCATCGACTTGTGTGACCACCTCGAAGGGATGTCCCTTGATCTTGGTCGTCATCGGGCAACACACCATGAGACCGGTCTTACCGTTGTAGCTTGCCGGGCTCATGACGAGCGCCGGGCGGTGCCCTGCCTGCTCGTGTCCAGCTTGGGGGTCAAACTCCATCCAGACAACTTCCCCGGCATCCGGAACATAGCCACGCGCCATCAGAGTGCCTCTTTGCCAACAGGCTTGCCAAAGCTAACTTCCCCGTGGGCATTCCCAGCGGTGATGCCGCCGACGAGCGCTTCTAGGTCGTATTCCACTTTCTCAGAGGGTTGGATCACAATGCGGCCGCGAGAAACAACCAGATCGACCTTTTGTTCCAACTGGTAGCCGGCCTCTTTCAAGACGGCGGTCGTGAGACGAAGTGCGGGGCTATTGCCCCATTTACGAATCACAGCTTCCATGATGAGCTCCTTTCAATGTATCTACATTGTAGAAACATCCAACAAAATCTCAAAATCGAATGCCAAATAGACTTCAATGGATCTTGGAGTAGGACTGCGATGCTGGCGAATCAGCAATAGCATTTGCAGCACTAATTCGTCTCGCAACATTCACAACCATAGCCGTAAATGTAGGCCAAACCGCCCCGAAATGCGACACCCCGAAAGGCTGCCAAAAGGGACAAAGAAGGCAAGGCGTGGACAAACTCCGAAGCCCTTGTCCTCTTTGGGAACAGAGAGAAAAAATGGAGGGAATTGGGTCAAAAACGGGCAAAAGTACCCAAACTTAATGGCGTAATAGTCAAGAGGCAATTCGCGTAAGTGCGCGGTAAGCGCGCGGTGAACCCATATTGACCGCGTCCCTGCGCCTGTGGTTGACGGTCAGGCGGACGATGTTGGCGACTGCCAGCGATGCGGGAGCAACTCTCCGATCATGCTATTGCGTTGTGTAGGCAAGCGTGTCA
>CAJBMJ010000524.1 GCA_903954045.1 uncultured beta proteobacterium
ACCTCAATACGATCATTCGCCATTTCAATGACGAAGGCGTTGTCCGGGCTGCCGCCCAGCGGTCGCTTGATCAGGCACTGCAGGGCACTGACAGGACGCAGGTGGCAGAGCGGCGCTTTGATGTTCCGGTGCAGTTCCGTGACTTCGCTGATTTTGAGCAGCGCATGATGCGCCCCACCTACGCCGACCATCAGCTCGATGACGCAAAGATTGCCACCGTTCGGGCAGCGTTCGAGCCCCATTGCAGCGCTGATGGCGCCCGGTTTACCCGGCCCATGCAGGTGCGTTTGCTGCGACGGAGCTGACGGGGTTTTCTCTCGACGGACGTGTGCTCTGACACCAAATTCGCGTCGTGGCCATTGGTCGGTCTTTTGAGAAATTCAGCGTCCGATGAAAAACATCCCTCAAACACATGCCTGTGCGTACTGAAGGCCCAGTACTTTCATAACATTGCCGCGCGACCGAACAATGCTACTTCCCCACCGACGAACGATTCAATCAAGTGAATATTTCTTTGGGCCAAGCAGGCAATCGGAAGTTTCCATCAAGGACATCATTGCAGCAAGAATTTGACAGTGAACGATTTCGAGCGCCTAAAACAGGAGATGGCCCTTGCCACTTCATTTACGTGTCAGACTTTGCCACTTTTTTGGGTGACGGCTGACTTTGGCGCTGTCTTTTGCCCGGCTCGATTGGAAGGTGAGTCGGGGTCAGCAAACTGCCAAGAAGGGTGTTCATTACACGTTCCACCACTTCTTCAGCAGAGTACTCTCCGCCGGGTTGGTACCACCGACCAATCCAGCTCAGCGCGCCCGCAATTGCAAATGCCGTTATTTTCGGATCACAGGGAGCCAATGATCCTTCCTCCACGCCGGCAGCGATCAAGCGCCGAAACTCCAGGTCGATGGTTGACTTTGCGCGACGCAACTCCTTGCGACTCTCGGGGGGAAGCGGGTCTTCACCAATGCGGATCAGGCACATTCCAAAATCCATGGTGACGATCTGCCCGTACGTACGCATGCAAGCCACCAGTTGTTCAATGGCAGAGCCGCCCCGACTGCTGGTTTCGGCAATGCCTGCCTGCATCATCTGAAGGCCCGCGCGCACACATTCAAACAGTATCTCGTCTTTGCTCTTCACGTAGTAATACAGCGTGGGCTTACTGACATGCAGTCGGGCCGCTACATCATCCAGCGACGTGGCATGGAAACCCCGCTCATTGAACATCTGCGCTGCGGCCTGTAGCACGGCGTTGCGCTTGACTTCACGCTGCTGCTCTCGCACGGAAGCCGGAGCCCAAGGCGAGACAGGAGCGTCAGCATGGGCCGCCTTGGCTGCGGCGAATGGTTTTGTCATGGTGGGTTACCTAGGGTAAGACCTGATACGGAAATGGCCAGAAAAATCTACTATTTACTCGCGAGTAAGTACTTTACGCATAAGTAGGAATATTTCACTACGCAAAAACCCGCAGTCCCCAAAGCAAATGAACCAATCACCACCCGGCGGCCCTGCCGCTACCGCACCTCTTTTGCAGGTGGAAGGCGTCACTTTGGCGTTTGGTGGTGTGCGGGCTCTCAGCGGCGTGGGTTTTGAAGTGGCAAGCGGCTCCATCACCGCCGTCATTGGGCCCAACGGTGCGGGCAAGACCTCGCTGTTCAACACCATCTCGGGTTTTTACCGTCCCAACAGCGGTCATGTGCGCTTCAAGGGTCAGGACATCACGACGCTCCCGGCACCACAGCGCGCCAAGTTGGGTCTCGGGCGCAGTTTCCAGAACATTGCCCTGTTTCGCGGTATGACGGTGCTCGACAACATCAAGCTCGGCCGCCATGCGCACCTGAAAACCAATGTGCTCGAAGCCCTTTTCTACATGGGCCGGGCGCGCCGCGAGGAGGCCGCTCTGCGGGCCGACATCGAGGAACGCATCATCGATTTTCTGGAGATCGACCATATCCGTCTCGCACCGGTCTCCGCCCTGTCCTATGGACTGCAAAAGCGC
>CAJBMJ010000525.1 GCA_903954045.1 uncultured beta proteobacterium
ATGGATGGCCTGGTGCGTGCGGCAATATCTCACCTCTGGTTCGAGACTCTGCATCCATTTGATGATGGCAACGGCCGTATTGGCCGCGCAATCCTGCAACTGGCACTCGGTCAGGACATGGGTCAACCAGGGCGGATCGTGACACTATCGCGGCAGATCGAGTCCTGCAAAGATCGGTACTACCGGGAACTGGAACGGGCACAGCGTTCAAAAACCATGGACGTGACGGACTGGGTGGAGTGGCTGCTTGCGCAGTTCTCCCTGGCGAATGAATTCGCCAGCTGCACCATAGATTCTGCGATCCAAAGGGTTCGGTTCCAGGCATCGATGGCTACAGTGTCCATAAACGAACGCCAGCAAAAAGCAATGAAGAAGCTTCTGGATGCGGGGCCCAAGGGCTTTGAGGGCGGCATGACAACTCGCAAGCACCAGCGAATTTCACAAACATCAACGCCTACTGCGGCACGGGATTTGATCGAACTGGAACGGCTTGGGCTGCTCAAAAAATACGGTGCCGGTCGCTCAACTCGATACTACCCAGCGATTGAAGGCTGGGCAGAGGACGACGCCACATCGATGGAGTGAGATGGAGTGGCCAATCTGGTGACTGGCTATGATCTCCGTATGTCCTTCAAGCAGGAGCGCACCCAAGATGTTGACCGTGCATCAGTTTGCCGCCTCGCACTTCAACGAGAAAGTGCGATGGGCGCTGGACTACAAAGGCCTGCCCCATCAACGCGAGACCTATTTGCCGGGGCCGCATATCCCGGTGATAAAAACGCTATCTGGCGGACCGAGCACAACGCCGTTGCTTCAGCATGACGGGGGGTACATCTCAGGTTCGGCCGCCATCATCGATTGGCTGGAGAACCGGTATCCCGAGCCAGCCCTGCTACCTGCTGACACGGCCTTGCGAGCCCAGGCCTTGGAGTTGCAGGCGCGCTTCGACGCCACCGTCGGACCGGCCACACGCACGCTGCTGTTCGATGTCCTGCTCAACGAGCCCGACTACATGTGCGATACCTTCAGTGCTTCCAAGCCCTGGCTCAAGCGCCTGGCATTTCGCGCCACCTTTCCGGCGGCAAAGGGCTTCATCCGCAAGGGCAACGGCGTCTTTCCCGACAACATCGCCAAGTCCAGAATCATCACGCAAGCTGCTCTGGATGAGGTGGCTGCTGGTGTGGCAAGCACGGGCTATCTGGTCGGCAAGCACTTCAGCATCGCCGATCTGTGCGCCGCCAGTTTGCTGGCACCCCTGACGAATATCAGACACCCGGACATGCAGCGCATTGAACCCATGCCGATCTCTGTGCAAGAGTTTCTTGCGCAGTGGGCGGACCATGCGGCAATCGCCTGGGTGCATCAGATCTACGAGCGGCACCGGCCAGTCACCTCATGAATATCACCACGTGCACCACGTCCGCCCCCGAACCGATCCCCGAGTGTCGGGGGCGAATCATCACGCTGTCGCTCCTTGCAGGGTTCACTGCCAATATCGCTGGAGCGCTGTTCGCAATCAATGCCACACTCTTGCCTTCAAGCACGGAGATTGCGTCGGCCCTGAAAACGTACTGGATGTGGCCAGCCATTATTCCCTTTGGAATCACTGCATGCCTTTACGTTCTGTACGTGGCTCCTCTTTTTCGGAAAACAGCAACGATCGATACCTACCGGCGAAAAATTCTCAACTTCCCACTCTTTTTTGTTGCAACCACCATTGTGGGCTGGGTATCGAGCTTTATCTCCTACGTCGTCATATCGAAGAGGGTGGTTCCACAAGCACCCTTGTCTGACATTTTGCTGGCCAACCTGGGCATTTTGGGCATCTCTTTTGTCTCGATGGCAATCGGGTACTACCTGTTCGAGCATTTAAATCGTACCTATTGGATTCCGAAGCTTTTTTACAACCGGTTGGAAAAGTACAAGGACCAGCTGCAACCTTCGATCCCTTCCAAGTTCCATATCTATTTTCTTGGCGTTTCTGTAGCGCCTGTGCTGTTTCTCGGATGGGTCATTGCGTGGGTCGACATCAATCACCATGTATTTACGAATGAACAGCTTATTTACATCGTTGCATTTGTTGCATTCTCGATCGCTACCGGCATCAAGATCACGGGCATATTTTCAAAGTTGTTTCAAATTCCACTGCTGGAGGCCCGAGTAGCGACAGACCGTATTGCCCTAGGTGATTTCGATATCAGTCTGACAGTGCATTCCAATGATGAAATGGGTGTGCTGGGTGAGCGAATCAATGACATGGCGGCCAGCCTCAAAGCCAATGCCGCTCACATCAAGACTCTGAGTGATGAAATTGAGCAAACACAGAGAGAGGTTGTGTTCACCATGGGCGCCATTGGCGAGACTCGAAGCAAGGAAACCGGAAATCACGTCAAACGCGTGGCCGAATATTCCTACCTGCTAGCCATCGCCTATGGCCTTAGCACGAAACAGGCTGAGATGCTGAAACAAGCCAGTCCGATGCATGACATTGGCAAGGTCGCGATCCCGGACTCCATTCTCAATAAGCCTGGCCGCCTTAGCGTGGAGGAGTTCGAAGTGATGAAGACCCACGCCAGCATAGGCTACGAAATGCTGTGTCACAGCCAGCGTGAACTGTTGCTGACTGCGGCAACGGTCGCCTATCAACACCATGAAAAATTCGATGGAAGTGGGTACCCCAGAGGCCTGGCTGGTGAGCAGATTCACATCTTTGG
>CAJBMJ010000526.1 GCA_903954045.1 uncultured beta proteobacterium
GCCGGTAATTTCAGTAGTCTGGGCATTGGTGTGAATCGTAACGTTGGACAGGCTGTTGAGCTTGTTGACCAGCACCGCATCCGCCTTGAGCGATTCCGCAAACTCCACCACCGTGACATGGGCCACTATGCCAGCCAAATCGATGGCAGCTTCAATGCCTGAATTGCCGCCGCCGATGACTGCCGTGCGTTTGCCTTTGAACAAGGGGCCGTCACAGTGGGGGCAGTAGGCTACACCCTTGTTTTTGTATTCAGCCTCACCCGGAACATTTACGTTGCGCCAGCGTGCACCCGTCGACAGGATGACGGTTTTTGACCGGAGCGATCCACCGTTGGCGAGCTGGATCTCCACCAGCCCATTGGGCTGCTCAGCAGGAACCAATTTGCTGGCCTGCTGAAGATTCATGATGTCTACGCCATAGTGCCTGACTTGGGCTTCAAGTGCGGCTGAAAACTTGGGCCCATCGGTTTCAAGCACCGAAATGTAGTTTTCAATAGCCATGGTGTCATTGGTCTGTCCTCCGAAACGCTCAGCCAGCACACCAGTGCGAATGCCCTTGCGGGCTGCGTACACCGCTGCTGCGGCTCCTGCGGGGCCGCCACCAATGATGAGCACGTCGAAAGGTTCCTTGGCAGAGAGCTTGGCTGCGTCTCTGGACGCTGCGCCGGTATCGAGCTTGGCGACAATTTCTTCCACCAGCATGCGACCGTTGCCGAACAGAGCCCCATTGAGGTAAATGCTGGGTACAGCCATGATCTCGCGGGCATTGACCTCATCCTGGAACGCTCCGCCCTCAATCACGGTGGTCTTGATCTTGGGGTTCAAGATGGCCATCAGGCTCAGTGCCTGGACAACGTCGGGGCAATTGTGGCAAGTCAGGGACATATAGACCTCGAAGTTGAAGTCTCCGTCCAAAGCCTTGATCTGATCGATCACATCCTGTTCCACCTTGGGTGGGTGACCACCACTCCATAGCAACGCCAGCACCAAAGAGGTGAATTCGTGGCCCAAAGGCAGCCCGGCAAATCGCAAACTGGTCTGGGTGCCACCGCGCTGCAGGGTGAAAGAAGGTTTGCGGGCATCTGAGCCATCGGTGCGCAGGCTGATTTTGTCGCTGCGCAGGCTTTGGATGGTTTCGAGCAACTGGCGCATCTCCACAGAGTTGCTGTCTTCGCCTAGGGAAGCCACCAGTTCGATAGGCAAAATCACGCGCTCCAGGTAGGCGGCAAGCTGGGTCTTGAGTGTGTCGTCGAGCATGGTGATTTCCTTTCACTGAATACTACAAATTTAATAGCTACTCACGCAGGCTTGACAAGCGCTAGAGTCATTTTTAAGCATAAAAAAACCGGACGGCAGGGCGCAAGGGGCCCTGACGCTGTCCGGCAAATGGACGCAAAATGCGCCCGGCCGTAGTGACTAAAAAATTAGATCTTGCCAACCAGGTCAATGGAAGGGGCAATGGTTTTTGCACCTTCGTTCCACTTGGCGGGACACACCTGGCCTGGGTGTGCGGCGGTGTATTGCGCGGCCTTGAGTTTGCGCAAGGTTTCCTTGACATCACGCGCGATTTCGTTGGAATGAATTTCCAGGGTTTTGATCACGCCATCGGGGTTGATGATGAAGGTGCCACGCAGGGCCAGACCTTCTTCTTCGATGTGCACGTCAAACGCACGGGTCAAGCGGTGGGTTGGGTCACCGATCAAGGGAAATTTTGCCTTTCCGACGGCAGGGGAAGTCTCATGCCACACCTTGTGAGAGAAATGCGTGTCGGTAGTCACTATATAGACCTCAGCGCCAGCTTTCTGGAATTCAGCATAGTGATCGGCAGCGTCTTCTACTTCGGTGGGGCAGTTGAAGGTGAACGCTGCGGGCATGAATATGAACACATTCCACTTTCCCTTGAGGGTTTCGTTGGTGACGGTCACGAATTTGCCATTGTGAAAGGCTTCGTTCTTGAAAGGTACGACTTCGGTATTGATCAGGGACATGGAAAGCTCCTTGGAAAAGTTAGGTTATTAGCGACAGACGGATGGAAATTCTGCACTGAGAAGAATTGTAGGTCTTGCCTATCGGTTCGGCTTTGCGTTATTTCTAAGCTATCGATTGAAGAAATCAATGAGGGCGTCTTACGCCGCCTGACTTTCCCCGTAATACGAGCCTATCTACTGGAGCACCCAGTTGAAGGGAACATCAAACCACATGGGTTCTGGAACACCAGCGCGCTTGCCTGGAACATAACGCCAACTTTGCGCTGTGGCCAGAGAAGCCTGGTCCAGCCGCTCAAATCCGCTGGATTGCCTGACCACTGCCTGGGTCGCAATGCCGTCCACACCGATGAGGGCCCGAATGACCACCCGACCCTGTTCCCCCAGCCGTTTGCTCAGGACAGGGTAGGCTGGCCTGGGATTGCTCAGGTATTGGGCATCGCTGGAAGGCAACTCCAGCGCCTTCACTGCGGCGGCTTGCGGAGCGAATGGGGTTTGTGATCCTTCAGTGACAGGTGCGGCGCTTGCTTCCTTAAGTGTCGTCGTCATTGTCGTCAGCGTAGTCTCTCTCGCTGGAGCGTCATTTGCAATCAGCTTAGGGGGATGCTCGTTCTGCTGTAACGCGGCGGGGCGAACTGCCGGCGTCACTGTCTTCGGGCGGTCGACCTCCGCAAGCGGCTCAGGCGGCTTGTGGTCAATGAGGTTCACCTGAATTTCTGACGAAGCGCGAACCTGTGAAGCGGGGCGCAGCAAGCCTGCTTGCAGAGCCCACCATGCTCCCAAATGCATCAACAACACGCCAATGACGATGGCGAATTTTGGAGAAACTCCTCGCATGCTGTCTCGTGCGGATTGAAACCGGTGCTTCGATCAAACTGCACTAGTAGGCGAGTCGATCGGGGTGAATTTCCTGCAGGATGGTAGTTGAAATCTCTTCAATCGACTTGGTAGTGGTCGATAGCCAGCGTATGCCGGTGCGGCGCATCATGGCTTCGGCCTCAGACACTTCCATGCGGCAGTTCTCCAGGGAGGCATATTTGGAGTTGGGGCGGCGCTCATTGCGGATTTCGCTCAGGCGCTCTGGCTGAATGGTCAAACCAAAGATCTTGCTGCGGTGCGGCACCAAGGCAGGAGGCAGTTGCCGACGTTCGAAGTCCTCAGGAATCAGGGGGTAATTGGAGGCCTTCAGCCCGTACTGCATGGCAAGGTACAGGGACGTTGGGGTCTTTCCACTGCGGCTGACGCCCACCAGAATGACATCGGACTGTTCAAGATCCCGATTGGATTGGCCATCGTCATGGGCCAAAGAAAAGTTGATGGCCTCGATCCGGCTTTGGTATTCCTTGCTCTTGCTGGCATCGCTAAACCGCCCAATGCGGTGGTTAGACTTGATTTTGAGTTCCTGCTCCAGCGGATGTACAAACATGCCAAACATGTCCAAAAGCATTCCCTGGCAGCCCTCCTGAATGACCTTGAGCACCTCCATATTGACAAGCGTGGTAAAGACAATAGGGCGGTTGCCATCCACTTCTGCCGCATGGTTAATCTGGCGAACGGCCTGAAAAGCCTTGTCTTCGGTATCGATAAACGGCAGGCGCACATGGTGGGCCTTGCTTTCGAACTGCGCCAATATGGCGTTACCAAAGGTTTCGGCGGTTATTCCGGTCCCGTCGGATACAAAAAACACGGTGCGATGGGGCATGCAAATCTACTCGGTTGGGTTATGGGCCACGAAGCTTCGGCCCCTACAATGACTGCAATTTAGCGCATTTTGAACTTTGCGCCCGCAGGTTTTTAACTTCTGGAGCTTCACTATGTCGACACTTTTCAATCCGACCGATTTGGTCGTGCCTTTCGAAAAACTTCGGATGACCGATGTGGATTCGGTCGGCGGCAAGAATGCCAGCCTGGGCGAGATGATTTCGCACCTCCCAACAGGCGTGAAAGTGCCCACAGGTTTTGCCACCACAGCGCACGCATTCAGAGAGTTCTTGAAATTCGACAATTTGAGTGAGCGAATCAATGCCAAGCTGTCTGCTTTGGATACTGAAGATGTGCGGGCTTTGGCGCAGGTAGGTGCTGAGATTCGCTCCATGGTGGAGGTGCAACCGTTTCCGCCAGAGCTGGAAAAAGGGATTCGTGAAGCCTTTGCCACATTGAGTTCCGACAACTCCGAAGCCACCTTTGCAGTGCGTTCTTCCGCCACTGCGGAAGATTTGCCCGATGCGTCGTTTGCCGGTCAACAGGAAACCTTTTTGAATGTGCATGGCATAGACGACATCATGCACAAAATCCGCGAGGTGTTCGCCTCGCTCTACAACGATCGCGCAATCAGCTACCGGGTTCACAAAGGTTTTGCCCATGAGCATGTGGCTCTGAGCGCGGGCATTCAGCGCATGGTGCGCTCGGATATTGGAGCCGCCGGGGTCATGTTCACCATTGACACCGAGTCGGGGTTCTCCAATGTGGTGTTCATCACCTCAAGCTATGGTCTGGGCGAAACCGTGGTTCAGGGGGCGGTCAATCCGGATGAGTTTTACGTTCACAAGCCTATTTTGCGGGCTGGCAAACGTGCGGTGATTCGTCGCAGTCTGGGCTCCAAATTGCTGCAGATGGAATTCACCACACCTCAGGAGAAAGCCACCAGCGGCAAACTGGTCAAGACCACGGACGTACCCACAGAAATGCGCAATCGCTACTCCTTGACGGATGACGAAGTAGAGCAATTGGCACGATATGCCCTGGTGATCGAAGAGCACTATGGGCGCCCCATGGACATTGAATGGGGAAAAGACGGACTCGATGGCCAGTTGTACATCTTGCAGGCACGCCCTGAAACCGTGAAGAGCCAGGCCGGGAATTCTGTAGAGCACCGCTACAAACTCAAAGGCAGGGGAACCGTGCTGACCGAGGGACGGGCCATCGGTCAAAAAATCGGTACCGGGCCGGTGCGCATCGTGCACAACATCAGCGAGATGGACAAGGTCCAGGCGGGCGATGTGTTGGTAACCGACATGACAGACCCCAACTGGGAACCGGTCATGAAGCGGGCTGCAGCGATTGTCACCAACCGTGGTGGGCGGACTTGCCATGCAGCCATCATCGCCCGCGAACTGGGCATTCCGGCGGTGGTGGGCTGTGGTCACGCGACAGAAGTACTTAAAGAAGGCATGCTGGTCACCGTGAGTTGCGCTGAAGGCGATACCGGCTTCATTTACGATGGATTGCTGGAAACAGAAGTTTCAGAAGTGCAGCGTGGCGAAATGCCGGACATTGCCGTCAAGATCATGATGAATGTGGGCAACCCCCAATTGGCGTTTGACTTCTGCCAGTTACCTAATCAGGGTGTGGGTCTGGCGCGTCTGGAATTCATCATCAACAACAACATTGGCGTGCATCCGAAAGCCATTCTGGACTACCCCAATGTCGATGCCGACTTGAAAAAGGCTGTGGAATCCGTGGCGCGTGGGCATGCCTCACCCCGGGCGTTTTATGTCGATCGCGTGGCAGAAGGGGTTGCCACCATTGCGGCTGCTTTCTGGCCCAAACCGGTGATCGTGCGTCTGTCGGACTTCAAGAGCAACGAGTATCGCAAGCTCATTGGTGGAAGCCGTTACGAGCCGGAGGAAGAGAACCCGATGCTCGGTTTCAGGGGCGCTGCGCGCTATATCAGTGCCGACTTTGGCGAAGCGTTTGCCATGGAGTGCCAGGCCCTCAAGCGCGTGCGCAAAGACATGGGTTTGACCAATGTTCAGGTTATGGTCCCATTCGTGCGCACATTGGGACAAGCCAAAAAAGTGACAGAGCTGCTGGCTAAACATGAGTTGCGCCGGGGTGAGGACGACCTAAAGCTGGTGATGATGTGTGAAATCCCGAGTAACGCCTTGCTGGCCGATCAGTTCCTGGAGTACTTCGACGGCTTCTCCATTGGCTCCAACGACCTGACCCAGCTGACACTGGGACTCGACCGCGACTCCGGGCTGGAGCTTTTGGCTGCCGATTTTGACGAGCGAGATCCGGCAGTGAAAGCATTGATCAGTATGGCAATCAGTGCCTGCAAGCGCCAAAACAAATATATTGGCATTTGTGGCCAGGGCCCTAGCGACCATCCTGATTTTGCGCAATGGCTGGAGGATCAAGGGATTTCTTCCATTTCTTTGAACCCTGACTCCGTCATTGCAACCTGGCAGCAACTAGCCGCCAAATGAAGACAGTCCCACCACAGCGACCTTGGCCCTTGCATTCGGGCTTACTGGCGCTGTGGTTTCTTGTATCTTTCGGAGTTGTTTTTTTTGCCCGGGATTTGCAGTTTCTGGTGGTGGGCTGGCCGGTAGGGTTCTGGTTTGCTGCGCAAGGGGCTGTTTTGGTGTTTATCGCCATCGTGGTGGGTTATGCCTGGTACGAGAATCGCCGGGAAGGCCCAGATGACGGGTTTGATTTCCAGGCATATAGGCAAAGAAAACAACAAATTCACCGCCGCTTCTGGGCCTATGTCGCAGGCCTGCTTTTGCTGTTGCTGGCCCTGGCGATAGCCGAGCAATTGGGCCTTGCCAAAGCCTGGGTTGCCGGGATATTTCTCTCGGCCACTCTGGTGTTGTATTCGATCATTGGTGTTTATGGCCGCACGGCAGAAGCCTCAGAGTATTACGTTGCCGGTCGTCGCATACCGGCCGTCTACAACGGCATGGCAAGCGCTGCGGACTGGATGAGTGCGGCATCGTTCATCAGCATGGCGGGGGGCTTGTATCTCCAGGGTTTCTCTGGAACCACAGGGCAGGCTGGGGGGCTGGCTTACATACTGGGTTGGACGGGCGGCTTCTGTCTGGTGGCCCTGTGGGTTGCCCCCTATCTCAGGCGGCTGAACATTTACACCGTACCCGATTTCTTTGCCATGCGGTTTGGCGGACGCTGGCCCAGGATGATCGCCGCTATGGCAGCGGTACTGGTTTCCTTCACCTATGTCGTGGCGCAAATGTATGGCGTAGGACTGATCACCTCGCGCCTGACGGGTGTGCATTTTGAAATCGGAATTTTGCTTGGACTCGGTGGCGTACTGGTTTGCTCCTTCCTGGGCGGTATGCGTGCCATTACCTGGACCCAGGTGACCCAATATGTGGTCATGATCCTTGCTTTCCTGATCCCGGTATCCTGGCTTTCCTACAAGCAACTGGACAATCCATTTGCACCACTGGCTTACGGGCAACAGCTTCAGAAAATTACTGAGATGGAGCGCCAGCTCGGCAATTCTTTGGCTGAAAAGCAGGTCATTCGCGAGTACGAGTTGCGCGCGGTCGCCCTGGACAAGAAGTTGCTGGATGTAGAAGCGTCCCTTCAAAAAGACCGCGCTGAGTTGCGGATCAAACTCAAAGCTCTGGCCAATGTGCGCTCTGAAGGAGACCAGGCCAACGCCTTGAGGCGAGAGCTTTCGGCACTGCCTAAAGACGCCGCATCTGCGCGAGAGCTCTGGAGTCGCATGGCCAGGGAATACCGGGAGAGGGCGAGCGCTTTGGGTGGAATGCCGCCGCATTCCCTGCCGTTTGCGGGTGATCCCCTTGGAAATGGTGCTCAGCAAGAAGCATTTCAGAATTCAAGGGCGAATTTTTTGGCACTGATGTTCTGCCTCATGGTGGGCACCGCAGGGCTCCCCCATTTGCTAACCCGTTACTACACGGCTCCCTCGGTCGCGGAGACGCGCAAGTCAGTGGCCTGGTCCCTGTTTTTTATTGCACTGTTGTATTTGTCCGCGCCAGCGCTCGCTGTACTGGTCAAGTATGAGGTAATGGCCCATTTGGTAGGGCAGCCATTCGAGCAGCTGCCTTTGTGGATGGTTCAGTGGGCCCGTGATCCGGGATCCCTTAGCTTCAACGATGTTAATGGTGACGGCCTTCTACAGTTTGCCGAACTCAGGATCGGGCCCGACCTTGTGATGCTGGCTGCTCCGGAAATAGGCGGCCTGCCTTATGTAGTGTCTGTACTCGTTGCCGCTGGCGGGCTGGCTGCTGCGCTGTCAACGGCCGATGGACTTCTGCTGACCATTGGCAACGCCCTGGCCCATGACGTGTACTTTGAAGGCAACGCGAATAAAGCGCAGGCCATGCGTCGCGTCATGTGGTCCAAGTTTGCGCTTTTGGTGGTGGCGCTGGTGGCCGCTTATGTCGCAGCCCAGCGACCCGCCGGAATTTTGTACCTTGTCTCTGCGTCGTTCTCTTTAGCGGGTGCTGCTTTTGTTCCTGCCATGGTTCTGGGAATATTCTGGTCGAGAACTACCCGCGCAGGTGCTGTCGCGGGCATGCTGACGGGTTTGGGAGTGAGCGCGTATTACCTGGCGGTCAATCAGCCTGGAGTCCGCAATTTTCTGGGTTTAGCGGCGGACGGCTTGTGGTTTGGGATCCAGCCGGTTTCGTCCGGAGTGTTTGGTGTGGCGGCAGGTCTCGCCGCTACTGTGTTTTTCAGCTTGATGAGTGCGCCCCAACGGCAGGGGCCAGCTCAAGGTGGCTAGACAATGGGTAATAGTCCGGAGCGCGTGCTCTGGGCTATAATCATGGGCTTCGCCTTGCTGCACCCTGAGTAGACGCCAGGGGCAGCTTTTCTTACCCAGTTGCTGGGACATCCACAAGGAGTATCAATGCGTCATTACGAAATCATCCTCATGATCCACCCGGATCAGAGCGAACAGGTTCCTGCCATGCTGGAACGTTACAAGGGCATGATCACCGCTGGCGGTGGCAAGGTGCACCGTGTTGAAGATTGGGGCCGCCGTCAGATGGTGTACCTGATCAACAAACTGGCCAAAGCCCACTACCTTTGTGTCAACATCGAAGCCGATCAGGCTGTGATGGCAGAACTCGAACACGCATTCAAGTTTAACGATGCCGTGTTGCGCCACCTGACTGTCTTGAAGAAGAAAGCTGAAACCGGCCCATCTTCCATGATGAAGACCGTTGAGCGCGAAGAAACACGCAAGGCGCAACAAGCCGAGTACCAAGCCTGATAAACCGTTAGCCCGCGGAGAGTGCACGCCAATACCCTGACATTGACGGCGAGTATTGTGGAGACTGAGTCTCTACGCTATACGCCAGCAGGAATTCCCGCCCTCAATCTGCGACTCGAACACGGGTCGCAAGTGACAGAGGCAGGTGGCAAACACACTGTGAGTTTGGCGCTGAAGGCAATTGCTTTTGGATCATTGGCGGAGAGACTTGTAAAGCAGTCTGTAGGCAGTGTCTGGAGGTTCAACGGTTTTCTGGCCAATTCGCCCCGAGGCAAATCGGTTGTTTTTCATATTCAAGATTTTTTGCAAGAATAATTTTTTAGGAGTCCATCATGCCCGGACCAAAACGTTTCAATAAAGACAAGCGCCCCAAGCGCAATACGCAATCCCTGCTGTTCAAGCGCAAGCGCTTCTGCCGTTTCACAGTGACTGGCGTGGAAGAGATTGACTACAAGGATATCGACACACTGCGTGATTTCATTGCTGAAAATGGCAAGATCATTCCCGCTCGCCTCACCGGCACCCGCGCTATTTTCCAGCGTCAACTGAATACCGCCATCAAGCGCGCACGCTTTCTCGCGTTGCTGCCTTACAGCGACCAGCACAAGATCTAAGGAGTACGAACCATGCAAATCATTCTGCTCGACAAGGTCGTAAACCTCGGCAACCTGGGCGAGATCGTCAAGGTCAAAGACGGCTATGCTCGTAACTTCCTGATTCCTTCCGGCCGTGCCCGCCGCGCTACCGAATCTGCCAAAGCAGAGTTCGAAGCCCGCCGCGCTGAACTGGAGAAAGTCGCCGCTGCCAAGCTGGCCGAATGCCAGGCATTGGGTGAAAAACTGTCTGGAACAACCATCAAGCTGACCCAAAAAGCTGGCGTGGACGGTCGTTTGTTCGGTTCTGTGACCAACCACGACATCTCTGAGGAACTGGTTAAAGCCGGTTACAAAGTGGTCAAGTCCCAGATCCGTATGCCCAACGGTCCCATCAAGCTGGTAAGCGACAGCACCGTTAGCGTGGCACTGCACACTGACGTGGTGGTCGACATTACAGTTTCCGTTTACGGCGAAACTGCCTGATACACATCGGAGTCTGGCCTCACCGCCGGACTCTATTTTCGATAGCCGCCTGGGTTTGCCCCATGCGGCTTTTGTTTTTGTATCGCCAGGTTTTCCCGTGATCTACACAGTTTGCTCACAGCATCTCCCATGCTTATGACCAGCCTTTCACTCGACGCAAGCCGATGCGCGGCGTAGCATCTAGGACCCGAAGGAAGCCACCATGTCAGCCATATTTTCAGCCATAGAAGACTATGGGCAAGACCAACAAATTGCCCAGTTACGCATACCGCCTCACTCAATCGAGGGGGAGTCAAGTGTGCTGGGAGGCCTCTTGCTGGACAACGACGCATGGGACAGGGTAGGCGATATCCTGACAGACAGCGACTTTTACCGCTACGAGCACCGACTGATCTATGCCTGCGTTGGCGCCTTGATCAACGCCAGCAAACCAGCTGACGTCATCACGGTGTTTGAGCATTTACAAAGTCAGGGCAAGTCCGAGGAGGTTGGGGGACTTGCCTACCTCAACTCACTGGCCCAGTATGTACCCAGTGCCAGCAATATTCGCCGCTACGCCGAAATCGTGCGTGACCGTGCCATTTTGCGCAAACTGGTCAGTGCCAGCGATGAAATTGCAACCAACGCATTTAACCCTAAGGGGCGTCCGGTTGCCGATATCGTGGACGAGTCCGAGCAAAAGATCTTCAATATTGGCGAGCAGGGCAAGCGCAACAAGGAAGGATTCCAGGCCATGGAATCCTTGGTCGTCAAACTGCTGGATCGTGTGCAAGAAATGGCCGACAACCCCAATGACGTGACCGGAGTGCCGACAGGTTTTTATGATCTGGACCGCATGACAGCCGGACTGCAGGCAGGAGATTTGGTCGTGCTTGCAGCAAGGCCCTCGATGGGAAAAACGGCCTTGGCGATCAATATTGCGGAGCATGTCGCCTTGAATGAGGGCTTGCCGGTCGCAGTGTTCTCTATGGAGATGGGGGCTGCCCAGCTGGCTGTGCGTATCGTGGGTTCCATTGGTCGTATCGACCAAGGCCACTTGCGGACCGGAAAGCTGACCGATGAAGAGTGGCCGCGGCTATCGGAGGCCATTGAAAAACTCCGCACGATTTCCCTACATATTGATGAAAGCGCCGGCCTTAACTCCAGCGAGTTGCGGGCCAACGCCAGGCGGTTGTCGCGCCAATGCGGCCAGCTCGGCTTGATTGTGGTGGACTATTTGCAGCTGATGAGCGGTAGTAGCAGTGATGGTGAGAACCGGGCTACCGAGCTAGGGGAAATTTCACGTGGCCTGAAGATGCTGGCGAGAGAGTTGAAATGCCCTGTCATTGCGCTTTCCCAGCTCAACCGCAGCGTGGAGCAGCGGCCCGACAAACGGCCCATGATGAGTGATTTGCGTGAATCGGGCGCTATTGAGCAAGATGCTGACATCATCATGTTCATTTACCGCGATGAGTACTACACCAAGGAGGCCTGTAAGGAGCCCGGTGTGGCAGAAGTGATCATCGCCAAACAACGTAACGGCCCCACCGGAACCGTCAAGCTCGCATTTTTGCGCAACATCACCAAGTTTGAGAGCCTGGCAAGCGGCGGTGGAGGTGACTATTGATAAAAAAGGCTAAATGTCTTTTTGGACTCTAGCCATTGATATACCTGCGTAGGTAGCTACATTATCTATAGCACTTCACTGGCAAAATCAGCAAGTCGGGAGCGTTCTCCCCGCGCAAGGGTGATATGGCCGCCGTGGGGCCAACCTTTGAAGCGATCCACCGCAAAAGTCAGACCCGATGAT
The DNA here is from genome assembly GCA_903954045.1 of uncultured beta proteobacterium. Taxonomy (GTDB): domain Bacteria; phylum Pseudomonadota; class Gammaproteobacteria; order Burkholderiales; family Burkholderiaceae_C; genus Allorhodoferax. The sequence continues at coordinate 11,845 of CAJBMJ010000526.1, forward strand.
CCTTCCGTGAGGTAGGGCGTATCAATTTGGGCCAGGTTGCCCATGCAAATGATCTTTGTTCCAGGGCCCGCACGGGTGATGAGCGTTTTCATCTGCTTAGGTGTGAGGTTTTGCGCCTCGTCGATGATCACGTACTTGTTCAAGAAGGTACGACCGCGCATGAAGTTCATGCTCTTGATCTTGATGCGGCTGCGAATCAGCTCGTTGGTGGCTGCACGCCCCCATTCGCCAGCACTGGTGTCTGTTTTTCCCAAGACTTCCAAATTGTCGTCCAGTGCACCCATCCATGGCCCCATTTTTTCTTCTTCCGTGCCTGGCAAGAAGCCGATGTCTTCACCCACACTGACTGTGGCTCGGGTCACAATGATTTCGGTATAGCGGCGGTCATCGAGCACCTGCGTCAAGCCGGCGGCCAGCGCCATCAGGGTCTTGCCGGTACCCGCAGTGCCGGTCAGGGTAACGAAATCTACTTCCGGGTCGGTCAGCAGATTCATGGCGAAATTTTGCTCCCGGTTACGCGTCGTCACACCCCAAACCGCATTTTTCAAATGGTTGAAGTCTTTGAGGGTCTTGAGAACGGCAGAGGTCCCGCGGATTTCAGTCACCCGGGCATATAGACTGGGTTCGCCCGGAGACTCGAAGTACACAAACTGGTTGATCAGCATGCTCGGAACCGAGGGGCCGTCTACCTTGTAAAAGGTATGCTGGCCTTGTTGCCAGCTTTCCACAGTTTGACCATGGGTGGCCCAAAAATCGGAGGGCAGGGCGAGCGCACCGGAATACAGCAGGTCGCCGTCTTCCAGTGTCTTGTCATTCTGATAGTCGTCAGTGGCCAAGCCGAGTGCGCGCGCCTTGACACGCATATTGATATCTTTGGACACCAAAACGACCTCGCGACCGGGGAACTTCTGGCGAAGCGCGTCTACAACGCCCAATATCTGGTTATCGGCTTTACCTTGCGGAAGGCTGGTTGGCAGCGAATAGTCCAGCGTCAGTGTCTGGAACATCAGCTTGCCGCGCGCGTCGCGGTGCCCCGTACTGTCTAGCTGAAAACCAGCACTGATATCAGCACCCGGGGTACCGGCCAATGCATCCAGGGTGCGACTGGTTTGACGGGCATTGCGGGCCACTTCGGTCATGCCCTTTTTGTGGCCGTCCAGTTCCTCCAATACGATCATCGGCAGATATATGTCATGTTCCTCAAAGCGGAATAGACACATTGGATCGTGCAGCAAGACGTTCGTGTCCAGAACAAAGAGTTTGGTTGGACCGGTGCGTACAGGTTTTTTGGCTCGCGTGGGTGTCACGGGGCGCGTTGGAGGCGCTGCCGCTGGTATTGGCATAGCAACGGCGGGACGTGCTGCAGCTACTGATGGGTTAGCTTTTGTCCGGGACTCTTTGGCAACTGGCAAAGAACTTACTTCTGCGGTGCTTTCTGAGCGCTTGGGACGGGCAGCTGGGTCCGCAGCTACGCTAAAGACTTTGGGAGAAACACGGTCAGCACGTTTGGTCGGGGCTGGAGGCAGTGGCATGTAGAGTGGCTCGTAGGGGTAAAGAGGGCCAAAGAGTGGCTGCGGAAAAGAAAAAGCCGCCTTGAGCCAAGGCGGCTTTTGGGGAACTCGCGGTCGTCATTTTCAACGGCATAAACCCATTATGCATGAGCTCTATGACACTACCTCTTGGATAGCTCCAAAACAACAACTTATGAAATCAGGCGGCTTTTTTCAATGCCTTGACGGCTTTCAGCACATCGTCTACGTGCCCAGGAACCTTCAAACCGCGCCATTCCTCCTTGACGAGTCCATCCGCGCCGATCAAAAACGTGCTGCGCTCGATGCCCTTGACCTTTTTGCCGTACATGATCTTGTTTTTGACCACGCCAAACATGTGGCACATTTTTTCTTCCGTATCGGCAATGAGTTCGAACGGTAACTCAAGCTTGGTCTTGAATTCATCATGGGACTTCATGTTGTCACGCGACACACCAAACACCGTAGCGCCCGCCTTCACAAAATCTTTGTATTTATCACGAAACTGCATTGCTTCCGTGGTGCAACCGGGAGTATTGTCTTTGGGGTAAAAATACAGAACCATGGTTTTACCGACATGGGTAGTATTCGACACCCTGATACCACCAGTGGCATTGGCTTCAAATTCGGGGAGGGGTTTGTTGACTACGATGGCCATAAGGTGTTTCAGTCTCGCGTGCAGAATGTGTCTTCATGGTGAAGACAGCAGCCGGCGATTTTACTCTGAAAAGCCTGCTTTTCCCGTAAGGGCTCTAATGCTTACAACAAAAGGGCTGCGACCACCCGGCGGCCTTCACCAACCAAAAAGTTGTAGGTTCTGCACGCAGCGTGCGTGTCCATGGTTTCTACGCCAATGCGCCGCGCGTACAGAGACGCCAGAATTTTGGGATGCAGAAATCGAATACGTTGGCCGCTGCCAAAGACCACCAACTCCGGCGCCAAGGTCAGAAACTGCTCAAAATGTTCGGTTTGCAAGGAGTCAAAGTTAGTGCAACTCCAGAGTGAAGCGCCCGATGCACTGTTTACCACCAGATTGTTGCTAAATTTCTCCCCGTTCACTGCAATCCAGCCTTCGCCATAGCCACTGACGGTAGGTCCTGATATCGAGTCTGGCTGCAATTTCATGATGAAGGTGGGAATGAAAGTGAAAGAGGGGTCTAAATCAAGGCCCGTGAGAGGTTTAGTTGCGGCGAACTGTGGTCAAATTATAGGTTTCGCTCTGTACTGCTACCTCCCGGAGGGCCTTTGAAAACCATTCTGAAATCTGCCAAGCTAGCCAACGTCTGCTATGACATCCGAGGTCCCATCATGGATCGAGCGCGGCAGATGGAAGAGGAAGGTCAGAAGATCATCAAGCTCAACATCGGCAATCTGGCCGTATTTGGTTTCGATTCTCCTGAGGAAATCCAGCAGGACATGATTCGCAACCTGCCGAACTCGGCAGGCTATTCAGACAGCAAGGGGATATTTGCGGCGCGTAAGGCAGTGATGCACGAGACGCAAAAGCAGGGCATCAAAGGCGTAACCCTTGATGACATCTATCTGGGCAATGGAGCCAGTGAACTCATCGTCATGGCGACCAACGGGTTGCTCGACGACGGTGATGAACTTCTGTTGCCTGCCCCGGATTACCCGCTTTGGACTGCTGCTGCCAGTCTGTCAGGCGGTACACCGGTGCATTACCGGTGTGATGAGTCCAATGGATGGATGCCCGATTTAAGTGATATTCGCGCCAAGATCACGCCGCGTACCAAAGGCATTGTGGTGATCAACCCCAACAACCCCACTGGCGCGCTCTACTCAGATGAGTTGCTGAAGTCCATCGTGGACATAGCGCGACACCACGGTTTGGTGATCTTCGCTGACGAGGTCTATGACAAGGTTTTGTACGACGGCGCCAAACACACAGCCATTGCGTCGTTGAGCGAAGATGTGCTCACCCTGACTTTTAACTCTCTGTCTAAAAGCTACCGCTCTTGTGGCTATCGGGCGGGCTGGATGGTGGTTTCTGGCGACAAGCGCAGCGCAAAGGACTACATCGAGGGTCTGAACATGCTTTCTAACATGCGCCTGTGTTCCAACGTGCCGGGACAGTGGGCGGTGCAAACGGCCCTGGGTGGCTACCAAAGCATTAACGACCTGGTTTGTGACGGAGGCAGACTCAGGCGCCAGCGCGACCTGGCCTATGAATTGATTACGGCCATTCCGGGGGTGAGTTGCGTCAAGCCTTCGGCAGCGCTGTACATGTTTCCCAAGCTCGATCCGGCCATCTATCCCATTGAGGACGACCAGCAGTTTTTCATGGAAATGCTGCAAGAAACGCGGGTGATGCTGGTACAAGGCACCGGATTTAACTGGGGCACACCAGACCATTTCCGCATCGTGTTCTTGCCGCATGAGGATGATTTGCGCGAAGCCATTGGCCGGGTTGCCAAATTCCTGGAAAGCTACCGCAAGCGCCATAGCAACTGACGCACTCTATTTTTGATAGCGACTCACGCATACGCGTAAAGCGCTAGAGGCATTTTTACTAATATTTTTTAAAACCTGTATGAAACCGATTCAAGTAGGCCTGTTGGGCATTGGTGTGGTGGGCTCAGGCACTTTCAATGTGCTCCAACGCAATCAGCAAGAAATTCAGCGCCGCGCCGGTCGTGGCATAGAAATCACGATGGTGGCCGATCTGGACACAGCCCGAGCTCAGGCTGCGGTCGGACCAAACGTAAAGGTGGTTAACGACGCCAGAGCTGTCATTGCCAATCCGGAAATTGATATCGTCATCGAGTTGATCGGTGGTTATGGAATCGCCAAAACGCTGGTGATGGAAGCTATCGCGGCTGGCAAGCATGTAGTAACGGCCAACAAGGCGCTTCTGGCCGTGCACGGTTCGGAAATTTTTGCTGCCGCATCTGCCAAGGGCGTGATGGTCGCTTTTGAGGCAGCGGTGGCCGGTGGCATACCCATCATCAAGGCACTGCGCGAGGGCTTGACCGCCAACCGCATCGAGTGGATTGCTGGCATCATCAACGGCACCACCAACTTCATCCTGAGCGAAATGCGCGACAAAGGGCTGGATTTTGGCGTGGTACTTAAAGAAGCCCAACGCCTGGGCTATGCCGAAGCCGATCCTACTTTTGACATTGAAGGCGTAGACGCAGCCCATAAGGCCACCATCATGTCGGCCATAGCCTTTGGTATTCCGGTGCAGTTCGACAAAGCCTATGTGGAGGGCATCACCAAACTGGGTGCTGCAGACATTAAATACGCCGAGCAGTTGGGTTATCGCATCAAGCTGCTGGGCATCGCCAAACGTCGCCCCGAGGGCGTCGAGCTGCGCGTGCATCCAAGCCTCGTGCCTGCCAAACGGCTGATTGCCAACGTGGAAGGCGCCATGAATGCGGTCATGGTTCAGGGCGACGCTGTTGGTACTACGCTGTATTACGGCAAGGGTGCGGGTTCAGAACCAACTGCCAGCGCGGTGATTGCCGATCTGGTGGATATTGCGCGTCTGCATACGGCCGATCCGCTAAACCGCGTGCCCCATCTGGCGTTCCAGCCAGATGCCATGAGCGACCTTAAAGTGCTGCCGATGGATCAGGTGGTTACCAGCTATTACCTGCGTCTGCGCGTGGCAGACCAGGCGGGGGTACTTGCCAAGGTGACTGGCATTCTTGCTGACAGTGGCATCAGCATCGACGCGGTGCTCCAGCGTGAAGCAGACGAGGTGGGCGGTGAAGGATCAACACAAACCGACGTCATCATTCTGACCCACGACTGTGTGGAGGCAAAAATGAATGCGGCCATAGCCCAAATGCAGGCCTTGCCCACCGTGCTGGCCCAAATTACCCGTATCCGCAAGGAAGAGTTGGCATGAAATACATCAGTACACGCGCTGCAGCTGGATCCTCCGAGGGAAAGCGCTTTTGCGAGATCCTGCTCGAAGGCCTGGCGCCAGACGGAGGCCTGTACTTGCCCGAAAGCTATCCGCAGATCAGTGACGCTACGCTTTCCCAGTGGCGCAAGGTGTACCACGAGCAGGGTTATGCCGATCTGGCGTTTGAAATCCTCTCGCTGTACATAGATGACATTCCTGCTGCTGATTTGCGCGCCTTGTGCGCCAAAACCTACACCGCAGAAGTGTTCGGTACGGGGGAAATCGTACCCCTGCGCCACCTGGAAGATGGCGTTTGGATAGAGGCCCTGTCCAATGGCCCGACGCTGGCCTTTAAAGACATGGCCATGCAATTGCTGGGCAACCTGTTCGAGTACGAGTTGGCCCGTCGCGGCGAAGAACTCAATATCCTTGGTGCTACCAGTGGAGACACAGGAAGCGCCGCCGAATACGCCATGCGCGGCAAAAAGGGCGTGCGTGTCTTTATGACCAGTCCTTACGGTCGCATGAGCCCGTTTCAGCAGGCGCAGATGTTCAGCCTGATGGACGCCAACATCTTCAACATTGCCGTGAAAGGCGTGTTTGACGATTGCCAGGACATGGTCAAAGCCGTGTCCAACGATCTTGAATTCAAGCGCAAGTACCGCATCGGCACAGTCAATTCCATCAACTGGGCCCGTTTGCTGGCTCAGGTGGTTTACTACTTCGCTGGCTACATACAGGCGACTGAAAGAAACAGCCAGAAAGTCAGCTTTGCGGTACCCAGTGGCAACTTTGGCAATGTGTGTGCGGGCCATGTGGCGCGCATGATGGGCCTGCCCATTGAAAAACTGGTGGTCGCGACAAATGAGAACGACGTGCTTGACGAGTTTTTCCGCACCGGCTCCTACCGAGTGCGCGGCACCGCCGACACGCATGAAACGTCCAGTCCGTCCATGGATATCTCCAAAGCCAGCAACTTTGAGCGCTTTGTTTTTGATCTGTTGGGTCGAGATGGCGCACGCACCAAGGCGCTGTTCGCCGACGCGTTGAACAAAGACGGACGTTTTGAATTGGGTACTGACCCCATTTTTTCAGAAGCGGCAAGCCGCTATGGATTTGTGAGCGGCAAAAGCACGCACGCCAACCGTTTGGCCACCATCAAGGACACCTGGGAACGCCATGGCATGGTAATTGACACCCATACCGCCGACGGCCTGAAGGTGGCAATGGAAAACCGAGCGAATGGTGTGCCCATGATCGTGCTGGAAACAGCCTTGCCCATCAAGTTTGCGGCCACCATAGTGGAGGCCTTGGGGCGCGAACCTGAGCGACCCGCCAAGTTTGAGGGTATTGAGGCTTTGCCCAAGCGGGTGCAAGTGATGGAGGCTGACGTGGCAGCTATCAAGGCGCTGATTGCACAGGAATGCGCCCACTGATATGGCAATGGCACCCCGCCCGCCCTTGATGACCCTGGATGACGCGCTGGCACAGCTGCTGTCTGGCGTTGCGCCTTTGCAAGACTCCGAAGTGGTCGACACGCTGGACGCCGACGGTCGTGTACTTGCTCAGGACGTGGTGTCTGAATTGCACGTTCCCCCCCAGGACAACAGTTCCATGGACGGCTATGCCGTGCGAACCACCGATGTGCCGGAAGCCGGGGTCGTCCTACAGGTCACGCAGCGCATAGCTGCGGGTTCCAGCGGTCACCCCATGTCCCCGTTGAGCGCGGCGCGCATCTTTACCGGTGCTCCGATTCCGCCAGGTGCCGATGCGGTGGTCATGCAGGAAGACTGTGAAGTGGGCAATGATTGTGAAGGTGGCGTCCGGCTCAATGCAGTGCCTACTGCAGGGCAGTGGATTCGCCGCGCGGGTGAAGATGTGGCACGGGGCAGTGTTGTATTGCGTAGCGGCGAGCGGCTTCATCCGGCGGCGCTGGGTCTTGCTGCCAGCGTAGGCATGGCGAAGCTCGCGGTGAGGCGCCGTCCGCGGGTGGCTTTGTTCTCTACTGGTGATGAATTGGTCATGCCGGGCCAGAAAGCACCTCAGGATATGCCACCCGGTGCCATTTACAACTCAAACCGGTTCTTTTTGGTGGCGCTTTTGCGCCGTCTGGGCTGTGAAGTGACAGATATGGGTATCGTGCCAGACCAGCGCGACGCAACAGTGGAAGCGCTGCGCAATGCGGCCCAGAGCCACGACGTGATTCTGACCAGCGGTGGTGTGTCGGTAGGTGAAGAAGACCATATCAAGCCTGCAGTTCAGTCGCTGGGCTCGCTGGACCTTTGGCAAATCGCCATCAAGCCCGGAAAACCGTTTGCCCATGGCCGTATCGGAAATGCCCACTTTCTGGGCTTGCCCGGCAATCCGGTATCGAGCTATGTCACCTTCCTGGTGCTGGTGCGTCCCTTTCTGTTGAAGCTGCAGGGGGTTTCGAATATTGCTATGAAAGCTGTAGCTGCTCGTGCTGATTTCACCTGGGCTAGAGCCGATAAACGCCGTGAATTTTTGCGCGTACGCCGTAATCCTCAGGGTGGGCTGGACCTGTTCCCCAACCAGAGCTCGGGCGTGCTTACCTCGGCTGTCTGGGCTGACGGTATGGTGGACAACCCCGCTGGCCGCACGATTGCGCCCGGCGACGTGGTGCAGTTTGTCGCGTTTTCGGAGGCGATGGCATGAAGGTTCGCATCAAGTATTTTGCTTCCATCCGCGAAGCCATCGGGATTCCAGGTGAAACCCGCGAAACGCAAGTGACGACTCTGGCGGCCCTGCGCGACGAATTGATTTCTATGGGCGCCCCCTACGCAGCTTGCCTGGAGCGTGGCCGGGCCGTGCGCATGGCGCAGAACCAGGTGATGAGCGAAGAAACCGCTGCGTTGTTGGATGGGGCAGAGCTTGCCTTCTTTCCGCCAGTGACGGGAGGATGATCACGATGGACCCCACTGCACCCAGGGTAAGAATTCAGACGGAAGACTTCGACCTGGGTACGGAGGTCAATGCCTTGCGCGCGCAGGATGGCCGCATCGGTGCGGTGTGCAGCTTTATCGGAACGGTACGAGACCGCACCGCAGGTACACCCGGAGCTATTCAGAGCTTGGAGCTGGAACACTACCAAGGCATGACAGAGAAGTCCATCGAGGCCATGATTGACGCTGCCTGTGCCCGGTTTGACATCTTTGGCGCCCGGGTAATTCACCGCGTGGGCCTATTGCATCCGAGGGACCAAATCGTGATGGTCGCCGTTACTTCGGCACACCGGGGTGAAAGTTTCTCTGCTTGCGAGTTCCTGATGGATTACCTCAAGACCCAGGCCCCGTTCTGGAAGAAAGAGCAGACGCCCGACGGCGCCAAGTGGGTGGATGCGCGGGTCAGTGACGACGCAGCGCTGGCCAAGTGGGGTATCCAGGTGTCCAACGCCGGTTGAGGCTTGTTCCCCGTTTGCGCGGCGCACCTTACCTGCGCAGAAGTCTTGATTTGGGTCAGTTAAGGTGATATTGCCTGGTCGCTGTGTTCGCTGGCGCACTTGAAAACCCGGTGTTGCCCCCCAAGCTGTAATGCAAGTAACAACTTGCCGGGGAACACAACCATGCGAATCGAAAAACTCACTACCAAATTCCAGGAAGCCTTGGGCGAAGCCCAATCGCTCGCACTGGGCAACGACAACCAATACATAGAGCCCGCGCACGTGCTGCTGGCCATGCTGCGTCAGGACGATGGCCCCAAGGCCTTGTTGCAGCGTGCGGGTGTGAATGTTCCGGGCCTGACCGGTGCCACCGAAACGGCGATGAAAAAGCTGCCCCAGGTGCAGGGTCATGAGCAGGTGCAGGTGGGGCGCGATATGGTGACCCTGTTGCAGGCGGCTGAAAAAGAATCCATCAAGCGCGGAGACCAGTTCGTGGCAGGCGAACTGTTCTTGCTGGCCTTGTCCGACAGCAAGGCGGATATTGGCAATGCAGTACGCGCCAATGGCCTGACCCGCAAGAGCCTTGAAACTGCCATTGATGCAGTACGCGGAGGGCAGAGCGTGGACAGTGCGGATGCTGAAGAACAGCGTGAATCGCTGAAGAAGTACTGCATTGACCTGACCGAGCGCGCGCGCATGGGCAAGCTCGACCCGGTGATTGGACGCGATGACGAGATTCGCCGCGCCATTCAGGTGCTACAACGCCGTACCAAGAACAATCCCGTCTTGATTGGCGAGCCAGGGGTGGGTAAAACCGCCATCGTCGAAGGCCTGGCCCAGCGCATTGTGGCAGGTGAGGTACCTGATTCTCTCAAGGGCAAACGGGTTTTGTCATTGGATATGGCGGCACTTCTGGCGGGTGCAAAATTCCGAGGCGAGTTCGAAGAACGGCTGAAAAATGTTCTCAAAGACCTGGCCAAGGATGAGGGCCAGACCATTGTCTTTATTGACGAGCTGCACACCATGGTGGGCGCTGGCAAGGCTGAGGGCGCAATGGACGCGGGCAATATGCTCAAACCCGCCCTGGCTCGGGGTGAACTGCACTGCGTGGGTGCCACCACGCTGGACGAATACCGCAAGCACATCGAGAAAGACGCTGCGCTGGAGCGCCGTTTCCAGAAGATTCTGGTGGGAGAGCCCTCCGTGGAGGCGACCATCGCCATTCTGCGCGGCTTGAAGGAACGTTACGAAGTGCACCACGGCGTGGACATTACTGACCCCGCCATCGTGGCCGCAGCGGAGTTGTCCAACCGCTACATCACCGACCGCTTTTTGCCCGACAAAGCGATTGACCTGATCGACGAGGCCGCGTCCAAGATCAAGATCGAACTCGACTCCAAACCCGAGGTCATGGACAAGCTCGACCGTCGCCTGATTCAGTTACAGATTGAGCGTGAAGCAGTGAAGAAGGAAAAAGATGAGGCCTCTTTGAAGCGTCTGGAACTGATCAACGAAGAAATTGGGCACCTGCAAAAGGAAATTGCCGATCTTGACGAAATCTGGAAGGCCGAGAAGGCCACTGCGCAGGGCAGCGCCCAGGTGCGCGAAGAAATTGACAAACTACGCCAGCAGATCGAGGCCCTTACCCGCAAGGGTGACCTGGCCAAGGTGGCCGAGTTGCAATACGGCAAGTTGCCTGAAATGGAAAAGCGCCTGAAAGCGGCGCAGGACAAGGAAACGGGCAAAGCAAAAGGCGGCGAGGGCGCGGGGCGCCAGTTGTTGCGGACGCAAGTGGGTGCGGAGGAAATTGCCGAGGTGGTGAGCCGCGCGACTGGCATCCCAGTGTCCAAAATGATGCAGGGTGAGCGGGACAAGTTGCTGCAAATGGAAGGCAAGTTGCACGAGCGCGTGGTGGGCCAAAACGAAGCGATTGGTGCTGTGGCCAATGCCATCCGTCGATCGCGCTCAGGCTTGAGCGATCCCAATCGACCTACAGGAAGCTTCCTGTTCCTGGGCCCCACGGGCGTGGGAAAAACTGAGCTTTGCAAGGCACTGGCAGGCTTTCTGTTCGACAGCGAAGAGCACCTGGTCCGGGTGGACATGAGCGAGTTCATGGAAAAACACTCGGTGGCCCGGCTGATTGGGGCGCCTCCTGGCTATGTGGGTTACGAGGAAGGCGGGTACCTGACCGAGGCCGTGCGCCGCAAACCCTATAGCGTGCTGCTGCTCGACGAGGTGGAAAAAGCCCACCCCGATGTGTTCAACGTGCTGTTGCAGGTTCTGGACGATGGCCGCTTGACCGATGGCCAAGGCCGCACAGTGGACTTCAAGAACACGGTGATCGTGATGACCAGCAACATCGGCTCGCAGATGATTCAAGCCATGGTGGGGCAGGACTACGAAGATGTGAAAGACGCGGTCACCGGTGAACTGAAAAACCACTTCCGCCCAGAGTTCTTGAACCGCATTGACGAGACCGTGGTGTTCCATTCACTGGACGCATCGCACATTGCCAATATCGCCAAGATTCAATTGGCCACGCTGACTGCGCGCCTGGCCAAGATGGACCTGGCATTGCAGGTGAGCGACGCTGCAGTTGCGGAACTGGCCAAGGTGGGGTTCGACCCGGTGTTTGGTGCTCGGCCTTTGAAACGTGCGATCCAGCAACGTATTGAGAATCCGCTCTCCAAACTGCTGTTGGAAGGCAAGTTCCTGCCCAAGGACACCATCCATGTGGAGGTGGATCCGATTCAGGCTCCGGGGCAGTTCAGCTTTTCCTGACCGATCGAAATTGCCCCGTTATTGTGTCGTCCAGGCGTAGTAGGCAACGCCTTCATACACATACTGGGGCAAGGTTTGCTGCACGATATCGCGTTCGCCAGAGCTGATTGTGTAGAAATGGGTCGTGGTGTTTTTGTTATAGAACCGGTACATCGCAGTGGAGCCAGTGCTGCTTGTGGTGCTGGCGTACCAGCTAGGACCCTCGTAGTTGTACCACGGGAGGGTCGATCTAACAGTATCGCGCTCTGAATCGCTGATGGTGTAGAAATGTGCCGCAGCTCGCGTGTTGTAAAAACGATAGAGTGGGCTCACCCCGGTTGTAGATGCACCATAACCGTAAAACGCGACTCCTTCATAGTTGTAAAACGGAAGCGTTGCGATAACGCTGTCACGCTCCGCTGAACTTGACGTGTAAAAGTGGACACCATTTTGTGTGTTGTAGAAGCGGTAAACCGCAGTGCGCGCCACAGAAACTACCGGAGCAAGCCACCTTGACAGCGCTGCTTCGTATGCGACGTCAAAGCGTCCATAGTAGTCAGGCGCGCTGGTGTTGGAGCATGACGAACTTCCTCCGTGCAATTGGCCCACCAAATACTGGCTTCCGTTCGCGCTTACAAAGAGGCCGGAGCCGCTGCTGCCAGATTCAGTAATTCCAGAGGACCAGGTAACCCGAAAATGATTTCCGCTTTGTGAGTCAGAGGTGGAACAGGAAAATGAGCTTCCTGAACTGCAGAAGTAATATCCACTCAATGCACCGATGCTGAACTTTTGCAGATCACCGGATGGGTGATGTACAGCCAGCATGCCCAAACCGACGGATTGAAGGTCTGAACTCCAGCCAGCGTAAACCGCGCCAGTGGGGGGTGTCGAGTTGAGCTGCAGGAAGGCAGTGTCCGTGTTGGCAGAGTTGTAAAGCAATACAGCACCACCCGTGATCGACCTAGTCGTGGAGCTGACAGCTGCGCTATTGCAGGCAGACGCCCGATAAAACCAGTCTGTGGTTAACGTTGAGGCGACAGTCTGGCTCGAAATGCAATGGTTGGCACTCAGGAAGTACGGCACGTAGTTCGACGCCGTGTTGTTCATCAGGGTGCCGGTGCAGGTATAGCTGTTACCTGACTGGACAAAGCGCATGCGCGCCACTGATTTGCTGATGGCATCGTATTCCGGGTTGCAGGAAACATCGTTATTGCAACTGCCGGAGTCACCAATGGATTTGGCAACTGGGGTTTCTTTGTTTGGAAGCAGAACATAAACATGGGACAGGCGAGGAACAGCAATTTGCACTTGCTCGGTGGCTATGCCTGGAGGCACTTCTACTTCCATGGTCACGGAGTCACCGCCAAGGTCTGTCGACCAATAGGTTCGTGCATCTTCTCCTAAATCTCCGGAATCCAGGTTGCGCTGAATGGTCGCCAGAATTTCCTGTGCAGGAACCACCAACGCAGTTGTGTTGCCTTCCGAATAAAAACGCAGTATCGCTGTGGGCGGCAGACTATGGATTCGAACCCCCAGGCGAACACCAGCCGCCTCTGTGGACTTGAAGGTGACGGCCGCGATATGTCCTCCGATAGTAGAGGGTTGCCAGTGAAGAAGGTCAGTAGTGCGTTTGGTATCAGACGTGGGAGCTATGCTGCGCGAAGATCCAATCTGCGTTGGCGCTCCCAGTGTTTCTGTCGCTGATTTCGGGGCGAGTGTTCCTATGGGCAGTGAACTCAGTGTCACCAAAGAAGGCTTCAAGGTCGATTGCGGCCTGTAGTTCTTAATGGAAGCGACGTCCTGCGTATGACTTTCAGACAATGTCAATGACTTTGCAGACGTTGGAAGGGCGGGCAACACGTCGGACACGTCTCCACCGCCGCAACCTGCAATAGCGGCCGTGGCAAATATGGCGATCCAATGAGCCCATGTGGTGTTGGTCATGTGGTAGCTTTCCCTGAAATATGGAATTTAGTAGTTCGTAGCTACTTGTTGCTGCCAACCATTTTCATGGCGGTAGCGATAAGGGCAGAAACCTCACTCATGTTGCCAGGAATGATGAGCGTAGTACTGGAGTCCGCGGCCACCTTGCCATAGGCCTCGACCGCTTTTTCGGCCACCTTGAGCTGCACAGCCTGTTCGCCTCCAGGTTGGCGGATGGCGGCGGCGATTCGTTCTATGGCTTGCGCCGTTGCATCAGCCACTGCGGTGATGGAGGCAGCTTCTCCTTGAGCCTGGTTGATGGCGGCTTGTTTTTCGCCCTCTGATCGGGCAATAAAGGCTTCACGTTCGCCAGTAGCGATATTGATCTGTTCCTGGCGGCGACCTTCCGATGCCGCAATGAGCGCGCGCTTCTCGCGCTCGGCAGTAATTTGCGCCTGCATGGCATGCAAAATTTCTTTGGGCGGAGTAAGGTCCTTTATCTCATATCGCAGGACTTTCACACCCCAGTTCAAAGCAGCTTCGTCAATGGCGGCCACCACCTGCGCATTGATGATGTCGCGCTCTTCAAAAGTTTTATCCAACTCCAGCTTACCGATGACAGAACGTAACGAAGTCTGCGCCAATTGTGAAATGGCAATGATGTAATTGCTGGAGCCATAGCTGGCACGCATGGCATCGGTCACCTGAAAATACAGAATGCCGTCTACCTGCAACTGCGTGTTGTCCTTGGTGATACACACTTGGCTGGCAATGTCGAGAGGAATTTCCTTGAGTACGTGCTTGTAGGCGACCTTATCCACAAAGGGCACCAAGATGTTCAATCCGGGAGTGAGAGTGCCGTGGTACTTTCCCAATCGCTCGACTACCCACGCATGCTGCTGTGGCACCACTTTGAGGGCGCGGGTCACAAAAATGACCGCGATGATGAAGAGAAGAATTGCAATTTCCATGACGACTGACTCCCTGTTTAAGCTTTATCAACCAGAAGGCGGTTTCCCACCATTTCAGAAACTCGATGTGGACCGGCGCTAGGAACTACACCTGGCCTGTGGATAGCGGTCCATCGGGCCCCACGGTACTGTACGTCAGCCGTACCATCGAGGTTCCAGGCGCTGATCTGCACCGTTTCTCCGATGTCCAGATTGACGTTGGGATTGATTTCCGCACGCAATTCGGTTGGGAGGCGCAAGCGTTTGAGATGCCACAGCGCCACTGATACACCACCGACGACGGCAGCAATCACTATCTGTGCCGACAATCCCGCCCCCAAATGGGCTGCAAGGGCTGCCGCACCCATACCCAAGGCCAGCATCAGCAAATAAAAAGTACCAGTGGCAAGCTCGATGGCGACTGCGCCACCGGCAAGCAGCCACCAAATGGTTGATTCGGCCATGCAGGACGTCCCATGTGTATTGACAACGCCACATTGTGTGCCAAAAGGCGTGCGCCGCAACAAGGCTGGCACATTTAGTACTTACACTTCGCGCGAGTTTTTCTGTTTTTCCCGGTCGTTGGAGTCTTAAATGAAGTTTCGCTTTCCCATCATCATCATTGACGAAGATTTCCGCTCTGAAAACACCTCAGGCCTGGGCATCCGCGCTTTGGCCCAGGCTATTGAGTCCGAGGGGTTCGAGGTGCTTGGGGTAACGAGTTACGGCGATTTGAGTCAGTTTGCCCAGCAACAAAGCCGGGCCAGTGCATTTATTTTGTCTATCGATGACGAAGAGTTCACCCCTGGTCCCGACCTGGACCCCGCCGTGGTGAACCTGCGTCACTTCATTGAAGAAGTGCGTCGCAAGAACCTGGATGTGCCGATTTACGTGTACGGCGAAACCAAGACCAGCCGCCATATTCCCAATGACATCCTGCGTGAGTTGCATGGTTTTATCCACATGTTTGAGGACACGCCAGAGTTTGTGGCCCGCCACATTATTCGGGAGGCCAAAAGCTATCTGGAAGGTGTACAGCCGCCGTTCTTCAAGGCACTGCTCGATTACGCGGAAGACGGTTCTTATTCTTGGCATTGTCCGGGCCATTCAGGGGGTGTTGCGTTCCTCAAAAGTCCGGTGGGACAGATGTACCACCAGTTCTACGGCGAGAACATGCTGCGCGCTGACGTGTGCAATGCTGTGGAGGAGCTAGGTCAGCTGTTGGACCATAACGGGGCGATCGGTGCCAGTGAGCGCAACGCGGCACGCATTTTCAATGCGGACCACTGTTTTTTCGTAACCAACGGCACCAGCACCAGCAACAAGATGGTTTGGCACCACACTGTGGCACCTGGAGACATCGTGGTGGTAGACCGCAACTGCCACAAGTCGAATCTGCACGCCATCATCATGACCGGGGCTATTCCGGTCTTTCTAAAGCCTACCCGCAATCACTTCGGCATCATTGGACCGATTCCACAGAGCGAATTTGAGCCCGCCACGATACAGGCCAAGATCAAGGCCAATCCCTTGCTCAAGGGTGTAGATGCCAAAAAAGTGAAGCCGCGCATCCTGACGCTCACGCAGAGCACCTATGACGGCGTGCTTTACAACACAGAGACCATCAAGGGTATGTTGGATGGTTATGTTGAAAATATTCACTTCGACGAAGCCTGGCTGCCCCATGCGGCTTTCCACCCGTTCTATGGCACTTACCATGCAATGGGAAAGAACCGTGCGCGACCCAAAGAGGCGGTGGTGTACAGCACCCAATCCATTCACAAACTGTTGGCCGGAATCAGCCAGGCCAGCCATGTGCTCGTGCAGGATTCGCAAACAGTGAAGTTGGACAAACATTTGTTCAATGAGGCCTACCTGATGCATACCAGTACCAGCCCGCAGTACAGCATCATTGCCAGCTGTGATGTGGCCGCTGCCATGATGGAGCCACCTGGCGGCACTGCGCTGGTGGAAGAGAGCATTGCTGAAGCGCTGGACTTCCGTCGCGCCATGCGTAAGGTGGATGAAGAGTACGGTGACGACTGGTGGTTCAAGGTCTGGGGACCCGACAGATTGGTAGATGAAGGCATTGGACGTGCCTCAGACTGGATCATTAAAGGTGAGTCGCGGTCCGCCAAAGCAAACTGGCACGGCTTTGGGAAACTGGCCAGCAACTTCAATATGTTGGATCCAATCAAGTCCACCATCGTGACTCCCGGCCTCGATCTGAACGGCAAATTCGCCAAGACCGGCATTCCGGCTTCCATCGTGACCAAGTTTTTGGCCGAGCACGGCGTGGTGGTGGAGAAAACTGGTCTCTATAGCTTCTTCATCATGTTCACCATCGGCATCACCAAGGGCCGCTGGAACAGCATGCTGACGGCCTTGCAGCAGTTCAAGGACGACTATGCCAAGAACCAACCGATGTGGCGTGTACTGCCA
>CAJBMJ010000527.1 GCA_903954045.1 uncultured beta proteobacterium
CGGCCAACTTGGGCGCACTGACCACCGCCCAGATCGTGGCCATTGAGACCACTGACATCCAGGCTTTGAAGACCAGCCAGTTGGCGGGCATGAGCACCACCAACCTGGCGGCCCTCACCACCAGCCAGATCGCAGCACTGACCACGGCGCAGGTAGCGGGTCTGACAACGGCCAACCTAGGAGCGCTCACCACCGCCCAGATTGTGGCCATCGAGACCACTGACATCCGGGCGCTCAAAACCAGCCAGATTGCTGGACTGACAACGACCAATCTGGCAGCGTTGACGACCGCTCAAATGGCTGCGATAACGACAACCCAGTTCATGGCGTTGACGAGCGCTCAAATTCCTGTATTGTCAACGACTCAACTTGGAGCTCTGGCAGTCTTGGGAACCCCTATCATCCTCGACCTCAACGGTGATGGTGTAAACACACAGAGCATTTCTACGGGAGTCAAATTTGACTTGTTTGCCAGCGGCCAAGCAGTCAATACCGGTTGGGTCACCGGAGGGGACGGTTTGCTGGTGATGGATCGTAACCATGATGGCTCCATCAATGGCGGCGCGGAACTGTTCGGCGAAGGTACAAATCTGGCGAACGGTCAAAAGGCCACCAATGGCTACGCTGCATTGGCTGAACTGGATGTGAATGCGGATGGTGTTATCAATTCCGCGGACGGCAATTTTGCAGATCTGATGGTTTGGGTTGACGACAACGCAGATGGTGTGAGTACGGGAGCTGAACTGCACAGTCTGAGTTCGTTGGATATTACGCAATTGAGCTTGGATACGCAAACTTCGACCGAAACTGACAACGGCAATCTGATCGGTTTGGTTTCCAACTACACGACTGGCGATGGCGCTACGCATGAAATGGCCGATGTTTGGTTTGTCACCAGCAAGGCGCCTTCGGTGGACGAGATCGCGAGCGTGCCGGCGCAACCGGTCAGCTTGCAGTTATCGACAGCGATTCTTGCTGCCGATAGTTCTGATCCTACAGTTGTTGCACCAGATCCGATGCGTTCGCAGGTGGGTGTCTTGGTTGACGCAATGGCGGCGTATGCTGGCGATGGCACTGTAACGCTTGACGCTGCGTCGGGTGAGTCCTTGGCATCGACACAAATGGTCCCAATGCCTGTTGCAATGGTAGGACCGGTCGTTGCGGGCATGCTTGATGCAATGAAGCAATTTGATGCGAATGGGCAATCAATTCTTTCTGGTGCACCGACCATGCAGGGGCAAGTTTCTACAACGTTGAATACGACGATCCTTCGCAAGCCTGACACCGATATACTCGCGTCGAGTTAAAAATTTGAGCGAGTTGGTTGGCCAGTCTAGGAATGCAAACGGATGGATAGTCCAGAAAGCCATGGAGCAACAGTCCTACTTGCGTGGGAAGGCAAGCAGGATTTCGCAGAGCTGATTGACTACACGGCAAAGCTGGAGGCTGCGGGTCTATTGCCCTATTCCGGCTTGCTGCACCAAACCTGGTTCAGCCGCAACCAGTCTCCCTACGCGCACGCCGTTAACTTGAATCTGGTTGCTAATCTTGGCAATTTGGGAGATGGCTCTTGGGCTGAGTCTGGCCGGTTTCAGGGTTTGGTGGCTGCGATTCCCCCGCCAGGAGAGTTGGTTGTAGAGGTATGAGCGAAAGTCTTTCAGCAAGCACTAAGTCGACCTTTGTGCGCCGACTAAAAGAGGCCCGCATCGGCGACCCTGCTGCCCAGTACGACGTGGCACTGATGTACGCAAACGGGGTTGGTGTGGGAAAAGATATCGCACAAGCCTTTGCCTGGACCAAAGCGTCCGCCGAGAAGGGTCATACCGTTGCGCAATATCTGCTGGGTAGCGCCTATTCCAGTGGTTTGGGAGCGCCGAAAGATTTGCAGAAGGCGCTGTTTTGGTTCGTCAGGTCCTATGAGCACGGCAACGACAAAGCGGCGCTCAAGCTAGCCAAGGTGCTGTCGGTGGAGCAGTCGGCACTTGCATTTCAGTTCCTGATCGAGTCGGCGGAAAAGGGTGTAGCAGAAGCGCAGTTGGCAGTTGCTGAAAGCTATGCCAATGCAGTTGGGGTGGAGCAAGACGGCCGACTGGCGCTGGAATGGTATCGGCGCGCAGCTGGGCAGGGCTTGGCACGAGCGCAGTTTGCACTGGGGCAGGCCCACGAACGTGGGATGGGCATCGCCGAGGATCTGGCGGTAGCTACGCAGTGGTATCGCGAGGCAGCGGCACACGGGCATCCAGGGGCACAACTGTCATTAGATAGGCTAGATGCAGTAGGCAGTGGGCGCTTGAAGCAAAGTGCCAAAAGGCGTGTTGGTAGTCGTGAGCGACGAACAACCGATACGCGGTGGATTCGGTATGCGGCCCATGGTCGTGCAGAAGATTTCTACCACTTGGGGGTGATGTTTGACCTCGGTGTGAGCGTTGAAAAAAGTGCAAGACAAGCCAGAGTGTGGTTCAAAAAAGCTGCGGAAGCCGGGCACGCAGATGCACAGTTTGCTATGGCTCGCAGTTTTGAATCGTCGGACTCGGAGCTCTCTGGAGACTGGTATCAGAAGGCCGCCTCGCTGGGTCACGCCGATGCGCAAGCGGCACTTGCAGAGCTTAATTTGCGTGGACTCGGTGTCCCACAAGACCGGATGAGTGCGGTGAACTGGTTTGCAAAGGCCGCAGCACAAGGCCATGCAACTGCCCAATTTAGGCTGGCCACGCTGCTGCAAAGTGGGAGGGACACGATTGTTTTTGATTTGCTCTCAGGAGCAGCGGCAGGGGGGCACTCTGGCGCCCAATGCGCCATGGCAGATCGCTATGCACAAGGCACAGGTGTTGCCCAGAACTGGTTCGAGGCCTGCCGCTGGTATGACATGGCCGCCCAGCAAGGTGACGCATCGGCGCAATGTGCCTTGGCTGCCTGTTATGCCAGCGGCAAAGGAGTCAAGAGAGACATCGCACACGCTTTTCACTGGTTTGAGAAGGCCGCAGCCCAAAACTTGCCGCAGGCCCAATGGAATCTGGGCGAGCTATACGCCACCGGTTTGCCAGGTGTGGAGCCAGACCCAAAGAAAGCCACCCAGTTGTGCAAGCGGGCTGCCAACGCTGGCTTCGCACCAGCCAGCGCGACGCTAGGCGCTCTGTTTGCGCGTGCCAATAAACATGAGCGCGCCGTTCGATGGTGGACATTGGCGGCAGAGCAGGGGGATCTGGAGTCACTTTTCAATTTAGGGCAGGCCCACCGATTGGGTTTGGGAATCGCAAAAGACGAAGCAAAGGCATTTGAGCTGTTTTTGAGGGCAGCGCTAGCCGGTGTGGCAGCAGCCCAGTCCCGTATTGGTCTGGCCTATGCAACCGGAGAGGGAGCGGCGCTGGACCCGATTGAGGCCTGCAAATGGATTGAACTGGCCGCAACGCGCGGTGACACAGCGGCTGTGGCCAACCGGGCACGCGCCCGAAAGTTGCTAAGCCCTGCCCAGCAGGAAGAAGCCGAGCGCAGGGCCAGCGAGTGGGTACTTTTCCAAAGCAATAAGGCCTGAAATCTGCGGCCTTTTTGTCGCTTAAGACTGGGGCCAACGTGGGACCATGAACGGGTCTTAACTGGATCGAATCTGCCTTCTCTCTCAAGGGCTCCTCTCTTCAATGGCTGAGCAAAAATCACATTCTGTAGTGCAGTGCCTAACTGCCATTGCGCAGCACCATGGTCTGCAAGTCAACCCTGAGCGGTTGATCGAGGAGCATGCGTTGCCCGATGAGGAGCCGCGCCCAGCTCTTGTGATTCGCATGGCAGCTGGAATCGGGCTCAAGGGCAAGCTTGTCAAGCTCACCTGGAAGGGGCTATTTGCACAAGAAGGGGTATTTCCCTTCATAGGTTTGCTTAAAGATGGCAAGGCGGTCATCATCGTCGGCGTGCGTGCCGGTGGCGGGGGTGCTGAAGGGGAAGTGGCAGTACTGAATCCTCTTATTCCCAAGGCGGCCGTTCACTACCTTGACAAAGATGTCTTCACGGAAAACTGGGGCGGCCAGGTCATATTGCTCAAGCATAGCCATGCTTTGACGGATCCGAAACAGCCATTTAGTCTTCGCTGGTTTATTCCAGAAATTCTCAAGCAGAAGGCTGCCTTCAGAGATATTGCTATTGCCGCAGTCGCGTTGAGCGTGCTATCGATGGCGTCCCCTATATTCTTTCAGTTGGTCATAGACAAGGTCTTGGTCCACCAAAGCGTTTCTACACTCTGGGTATTGGCCGCAGGCATATTGGTTGCGCTCGGCTTTGAAACGGTTTTTTCGTATGTTCGGCAGTTGCTGTTGCTCTCTGCAACCAACAAGATCGACATGCAGATCACACGGCGGGCGTTCGGGCACCTCCTGTCGTTGCCGATTGACTACTTTGACAGCACCTCAGCCGGCGTTGTAGCGCGTGTCATGCAACAGCTGGAGGGCATTCGCGGGTTTTTGACAGGGCGCCTGTTCGTTACCTGCCTGGACGCCGTGACGCTTCTGGTCTACGTGCCGCTTTTGTTTTCTTATTCCGTAAAGTTGGGTTCCATCGTCATGGTCTTTGCCCTGCTGATCACTTTTATCATCGCCGGACTGCTGCCGACCTATAAACGTCAACTCGATACCCTGAACGCCGCAGAAGGCGCGCGCCAGGCCCTGCTGGTGGAGACCATTCACGGCATGCGCACCGTTAAGGGGCTTGCCATTGAACCAGCACAGCGGCGCACTTGGGACAGGTTATCAGCCCAGACGATTACCTCGCACTTTCGGGTTTCCAAAACGGCGATGGTTGGTAATGCAATGACAGAGTTTTTGGGTAAGCTCCTGCCTATCATCGTGATCGTGGTCGGCGCGCAGAGTGTTTTTGATCAATCGATGACGGTTGGCGCATTGATCGCCTTTCAGATGTTTTCCGGGCGCGTCATGGGACCGCTC
>CAJBMJ010000528.1 GCA_903954045.1 uncultured beta proteobacterium
CACAGCAGGCGCAGGTTGGGCTCGGCAATCACCGGCTGCATAAGGCGGCGCACAACCAGCTTGGGCAGGCCGTCACAAATTCCAACCGCCAGCCGCACCGTGGGTGCGCTGACGGCGTCACGTACACGCGCGGGAAGGTCTTCGCCTAGCTGAAAAATCTGGTCAGCCTGCTGCATGGCGGCCAGTCCTGCATCGGTCAGCACCAGTCCGCGTCCGGCGGGCTTCAGCAGGGCATAACCCAGCGACCGCTCCAACTCGCGTACTTGCGCGCTGACCGTTTGCACCGCCATGTCCAGTTTCTCGGCTGCGCGCGAGATTCCGCCTTCTTTGGCGACCACCCAAAAGTAGTACAGATGCTTGTAGTTGAAGGGTGTGGTCATGGTCAGGTTTTTTAAGAGTCTGGATAAGAAATTATCTGCTTTTTAAGAATCAACAAGCACCCTATCGTTGAGCCTTCTTTAACCCCCCTGGAGAAAACTTAATGCAAGTCATTTTTGAATCCCGCGATGCCGACGGTGCCCAGATGCGCGAGTTAACCGTGGAGCGCATTCGCTTTGTGCTGCGCCGCCTGACCGCTTTGGTACCGCGCGCCAAGGTGCAGTTCTCGGATGTGAATGGCCCGCGCGGAGGCATAGACAAACGCTGCCAGGTCGAATTGAGCACCGAGGCAGCCGGCACGGTGGTCATCGCCTCGTTGGCGCGTGACTGGCGCACTGCGCTGGACCGTTCTCTGGGCCGTGCCACCAGGGTGCTGACGCGCAGCCTGCAGCGCAGTCAAAAGCCCGTGCGGGGCCGTACCGCGAAACTCGCCCTGGACAACGATGCCATGCTGGCCACGGCCCGGGGTGGCTCCAATGAATGACCTCATCGCGCCGGATATGGCCCATGGCGCACTGGCGCTGGCAGCAGTCTTGCTCTTTGTAGCCTGGCATGAATACACACAAAAGAATCAACGGGATGCCAAATTGCTGGCGGCTGTGGGTGCGGTCAGCCTGATGGGCAGCGCAGCGGTCTGGCTGCATTAAGTGTCACGCTTTCACCAATCCAAAGAAGGAAATCATGAAATGTCCTAGCTGCCCCGACACAACCCTGGTGATGACAGATCGACAGGGTGTCGAAATTGACTATTGCCCCGCTTGCCGCGGCATCTGGCTGGACCGTGGCGAGCTGGACAAAATATTGGAACGCGCAGCCGTCGCATTTGCGCCTCCGCCGCCGCCGCCCATGTCAAAGAGCTACAAGCAACCGGACTTTGAAGATTCCAACTACCGCGACGGGCAGCGATACCACCGGGATCGCAAAAAGTCCTGGCTCAACGAAATCTTTGATTGAAACCCGGTGAATTTATTCGCCGAGCATGACGTCAAACTTGGACGTTGCGCTGATTGGAAAGGAAAATGAAATGCGTAGATATGCACAAAACAGTCCACAAGCCGCCGCGAGAATTGTCGCCTTGACCATCATTGCCGACGGCGATGTTGACAAGGCGGAGTTTGCGTTGCTCGATAGGCTCGCTGTGCACGAGCAGCTAGGAGTCTGGGCGGCAGAAACTAGGGTTCTCACCGATAACGCGATGTGAGGTGGCGCGTTAATTGAGTATGAGCACCAGCTACGTACCTTACCAGCCCGATCAGCAATACCTTTTGCCCTGCTCCTTGCAGGAATGGCTGCCACTTGGTCACTTGGCCTACTTCATCAGCGACACGGTAGACAGCCTGAACCTGAGCGCCTTTCATGCCCGCTACGCAGCAGGCGGTTCACGCAACCAACCCTTTCATCCATCGATGATGGTCAAGGTCTTGGTCTATGCGTACGCCAGCGGTGTGTTCAGCTCGCGCAAAATCGCCAAGAAGTTGCACGAGGACATTGCCTTTCGCGTACTCGGTGCAGACAACTTTCCGGCGCATCGCACCATCCGGGACTTTCGGGCGCTGCACTTGGCCGAGTTCACCGATTTGTTTGTCCAAGTCGTGCGCTTGGCGCGCGAGATGGGACTGGTCAAACTGGGCACTATCGCAGTGGACGGTACCAAGATCAAAGCCAACGCCAGTCGCCACAAAGCGATGAGCTATGGGCGCATGCAAGCCACCGAGGCCGAACTCAAAGCCCAGATTGCGGCATTGGTGCAAAAGGCCGCCAACACCGACGAGGTTGAGAAAGATGAGCCTGAGCTGGATATTCCTGCAGAGATTGAGCGCAGGACGGCACGCCTGGCTGCGATCGAAGCGGCCAAGGCCCGCTTGGAGGAACGCCAACGTTTAAGCGATGCAGCACGTGGGCGCACGCCAGACGATGAGCGCAAACCAAAGGACAAGGATGGCTAACCCAAAGGAGGCAAGCCCTACCAGCGCGACTTCGGGGTTCCTGCACCAAAGGCCCAAGATAGCTTCACAGATCCAGAGTCCCGCATCATGAAGCGTGCCGGTGGCGGCTTTGACTTCCAGTACAACGCGCAGACGGCAGTCGATGAGACAGCGCACATCATCGTGGCCGCTGAGGTGGTCAACACCAGCTCGGATGTGCAGCAACTACCTATGGTGCTCAATGCGGTCAAAGCGCATACGGGCGCACAAGCTGCGCAAGTGCTGGCCGATGCCGGCTACCGCAGTGAGGCGGTGATGGCCGAGTTGGCCGCCACCCAAGGTGCAACAGAGTTGGTCATTGCGCTGGGGCGCGAGGGCAAAGAACTGGTTAAGCCCAGGGATGAAAAACGCTACCCCCATACAGTGGCGATGGCTGCCAAGTTCGACACGGCGCAGGGCAAGCTGGACTACCGTAAACGCAAGTGGATTGCAGAGCCACCCAATGGTTGGATCAAAAACGTTCTGGGGTTTCGTCAGTTCAGCATGCGGGGCTTGAAGAAGGCACAGGCTGAGTTCAAGCTCGTGTGCCTGGCGCTGAACTTGCGCAGAATGGGGGCGATGCAGATGGGGTGAGGCAAAAAGGGGGTAAAAACCCCTGATTTGAGACCCCAGGAAGAATTGCAGCATCCACAATCCCCACAAACGTCGGCGTTGGTGGACACCTTCACCATCGCACAGCCAAATTTGGGCGGCCTACACGCAGGATTGGGTCAGCGAAAATCTTCTGCCGCCCAGACTCCTAG
>CAJBMJ010000529.1 GCA_903954045.1 uncultured beta proteobacterium
TCCTGCGGGAATTCCACCGCGTATCGTAGTTTTCGGGATTTCTTCGTTGTCGATGCAAACGGTTGAAGCCTTGGCCCTACTGGGTCAGCTGAGCCAGGTGTTGATGCTGGTGCAAAACCCGTGTCAATACTATTGGGGCGATATTGTTGAGGGGCATGACCGTTTGCGCCAACAAGTACGGCGGCGCCAGTTAGCCAAACCAGATCGTACGTATATGCCAACGCACCCCTTGCTGGCATCGTGGGGTAAGCAGGGACGTGACTACTTGCATTTGCTTGATGACTTTGACCGTGTTGAGGACTATCAGGGCAAGGTTAAGCGTGTAGATGCCTTCATTGACCCTAAAAGCGTTTCGCAATTTCCAACACAACTGGCGCAAGTGCAATCAGCCATTCTTTTATTGGAGCCATTGCCCAATGAACGGATCGCCTTGACCCCAGTCGATACATCGATCACCTTGGTCACAACGCATTCGGCGCAGCGCGAAGTCGAGGTGCTGCACGACTTTCTGCTGGGTTGGTTTGAGTCCAACCCTGATCTGCATGCACGCGATGTCATGGTGATGGTGCCGGACATGGAAGACTTCGCCCCACACATTCATGCCGTATTCGGCCGTTTTGCCAGAGGTCAGGCGCGGCACATTCCGTATTCAGTGGCCGACACGACGGCGCGGCAGACGCCCATTGCTCAGGCGCTGGAGCTTTTGCTGTCTTTGCCGACTTCCCGCGTGTCACTGGTTGACTGGTTGAGCCTCTTCGAAGTCTCTGCCGTAAGAAGCCGGTTTGGATTGGCCCCCACGGACATTGAGCATCTGCAAAAGTGGCTTGCTACCGCTGGGGTTCGCTGGGGACTGGATGCCAAGCATCGCCAGGCATGGGGCGTCCCCGCCGAAGTATCAAGCGCGGACCAGAACACCTGGGCATTTGGCCTCAGGCGGCTTTTGTTGGGTTACGCGGTGGGGCAGGGTAGTGCGTGGGCTGGAACCCTGCCGCAGGCGGCGATTCGAAGTTTGGATGCGGCCGTGGTCAGTAAATTGCTGAACTGGGTAGATTCCATCACTTTGACTTTGACGGAACTTAACGGCGATAAGACATCGGCCCAGTGGTGTGAGCTCATGGAAAGAATAGTCGAACGCTTTTTTGAATCGACGGATGATGCACAGGAGCGCCTCCTGCAGCGATTGCTTGAACCCCTTGAGGTCTGGCAAAAGACATGCATGGAAGCTGAATTCGATTCAGTCATTTCTCTGGACGTCGTCCGGGAGCACTGGTTGTCGCAGATCTCCGAAGGTGGGTTGCACCAGCGCTTTTTCGGCGGCGGTGTGCAGTTTGGCACGCTCATGCCCATGCGCTCCATCCCATTTAAGGTAATTTGCTTGCTGGGGATGAACGATGGTGACTACCCCAGGCAAACAGCCCCGCGAGACTTTGACCTGATGGCGCAAAGCTGGAGAGCGGGTGACCGATCCCGTCGTGAAGACGATCGTTACCTGTTTTTGGAAGCCATTCTGTCAGCACGAGATCGCCTTTACATCAGCTGGCAAGGTCACAGGGCCACGGATAACACCGAGCAACCTCCGTCCGTGTTGGTGGCGCAGTTGATCGACTACTTGAACGCGGGGTGGTCACCCGAGCGAATACCCCAAAAGCAACCCTTGCAACCCTATTCGGAAGCCTACTTTTTGTATGATTCACCTTATCTGACCTATGACCAGGAATGGGCACAGGTTCATGGCACCGCAAACGCTGAAAAAGAGTCACACGACCAAGCAGGTGAAGTCACGCTGCCAACTGGATTGACGCTTGATGACTTGCGGCAGCTGGTGCGCCAACCCGTCGAAGTCTTCTTCCGGGCTCGTTTGCGGGTGCGCTTTGACGAAATGACGGAGGCGCAACAGGAGCTGGAACCCTTCTCCCTGAATGGCCTCGAAAACTACCAGATCGGCCAATCTTTGCTGAATGCCACTGATTCCAAACGGGCACTGACCGAGCTCAAACTCAGCGGCAGTTTGCCCATGTCCGCATTTGGAGAGCGCGAATCGAACAAACTGGGGCGTGAACTCGATGTCGTTTTGGAGCGCCAAGCCATTTGGCGAGACAAATTTCCTTTTGAA
>CAJBMJ010000530.1 GCA_903954045.1 uncultured beta proteobacterium
CTGGACGGCTTCCATGTGCAAGGCTTCAGTGCTGCGCTGATCGGTTCCCTGATATACACCCTGTTGGGCATGCTGATCAATTTAGCGCTCGAGCGCAAGATCTCTCACCCATAGCTCCACCTGTCGGGTGCGGGTATCCACAATGGATGCCTCAATGTGATCGTTTGAGCCCGCACCCTTGCGGGCAAAGTCCTGCGCAGCCTTGAGCCGGGTCAGCGCTGCGGCAAAGTCAAGCTGGGCAATGTTGACCTCGGCCTCTGCGCGAACGGATGCCAGCGTCTTGCCCTGGGCAGCATTAGCACTGGCCAGCAGTTGCCAGGCCTGGGCATCACGCGGATGGTCAGCCAACCAGGTTTGCAAATCCTGGCTGGCGAGGGCGGGCTGACTGGCCTGGAGTTGGGCCTTTGCAGTCCACAGCAGCACTGAACGGTTTGCTTTGCCGAGCCCCTTTAGCAAGGTCAGCGCCTGCTGGGGCTGGTTTTGCGCCAAAGCGAGCTCCGCCCCCAGCAGTCGCGCTGTGCGGTCACCAGCAGTGTCTTTGGCTGCCAGCGCGGCAAGCTGATTCCAGTAGGCTTGTGCGGCAGAGAAGTCCCGCAATTTCAGGGCCGCAAAGGTGGACTCGTACAAAGCCGCCACGCGCTCCAGAGGGGTCAATTTGGCAAGGCGCGCTGGCTGCGCATGTTGCAAAGCGGCGCGAAGTGCGTCCACATTGCCATTGGCCAGCACCCGGGCCCTTGCAGCCACCATGGCGTGCTCCAGAGCGTGCACAGATGGCGATGTTTCGCCCGTTGCCTGGGTTGCGCGTGCCTGCATGTCTGCCATGCGCTCGGTGTTGAGCGGATGGCTGCGCAGGTAGGGGAAACCGCCACCATCATTCAGGCGGGACGCGCGCTGCAGCTTTTCAAACATGGACACAAACGCCTTGGGCTCAAACCCTGCCTGGGTCATCACGCCAAAGCCCACACGGTCGGCTTCGCGCTCCATATCTCGCGAAAAGTTGAGCTGATTTTGGGCCGCTACGGCCTGCCCTCCCACCAGCAAGGCAGTTCCCGCATCGGCACTTTTACTGGCCGCCATGGCACCAAGAATCATGGCACCCATCAGCCAGGGGGCCTGACCGCTCTGCCTGCTGATCAGTCTGGATATGTGGCGCTGGGTGACGTGGCTGAGCTCGTGGGCCAACACCGAGGCCAGCTCATCCCTGCTGCTGACCACCCCCACCAGCCCCAGGTGCAAACCCAGATAACCTCCAGGTAGGGCGAAGGCATTGACGCTGCGGTCGCGACCCAAGAGTATTTCCCAGGCATAGGTAGAGTCCAGCTCGGCGGGCAGTTCGCCCCTAAGCCGTGCCGCCGCCATCAATGGCAACCAGATGTCCTGCACATAGTCAAGAATAATGGAGTCGTCCAGATAGTCAGGATCGCGGTACAACTCACGGGCAATGCGGTCGCCAATGCGGCGTTCTGCGCTGGGCGCCATGTCAGCCCCATCGCCCAAATTGGGCAATCCTGCCCGGCCTGCAGCAGCGCCGTCGTTTTGCGAAAACGCCGCACCGCACGCACCAAGCGCTATGCAAAAAATAGCGCCTCTTGCAATTCGGGTAAGGGCTAGAGGTCTATTCAGATCAAAACTCATGTTCAAAGCATGCCATCAAATCGCAGAGCTGTACGTCAAGGTCAGGTAAAGTGGGAATTTATGAGCACTCTGACCCATTTTGACGCGCATGGCCAAGCCCACATGGTGGACGTGGCCGCCAAATCTGCCACCCACCGTATTGCCATCGCCCAGGGGCGCATCGACATGCTGCCAGGCACACTCGCCCTGATCGAATCGGGAACCGCCAAAAAGGGCGATGTGTTAGGTATTGCACGCATTGCGGGCATTCAGGGTGCCAAGCGCACCAGCGATTTGATACCCTTGTGCCACCCCATCGCGCTTACCCGGGTGGCGATGGACTTTTCCACCGCTGTAGCCACACCCACTGCCTCTGCCTATGTGCTGTGCACCGCCACCGCCGAAACGGTGGGCCCCACGGGCGTTGAGATGGAGGCACTCACTGCCGTGCAGGTCGCTTTGCTCACCATCTACGACATGTGCAAAGCTGCCGACCGCGGCATGACCATCACCGACGTGAAGTTGCTGGAAAAGCACGGCGGCAAGTCGGGGAGCTTTGTGGCGGGGTAAGCAGGCATTGGTATGCGAGCGCTTTTTGTACGCAAATCCTCCACCAAAACAGCTTGGATCATCGCTGCTGTTGGGGTTCTACTTGCCTTGGCGGCGTATGTAGCCGATCTGCCCATTGGCAGCGAAAACAGTCTGAGTGCTTTGTTGAACCCCCTTGAATCGACTCACCCCAATCTCTCACAATCCCATGTTGAGCCCAAACAAACGACGGTAACGGCCATGGACTCGGCATCCAATGTCGTCCCGTCAATTGGCCAGTCAAGTGCTGTTTCCGATGAACAAAAAATACAGAAATTCCTGGATCAATGGGCAGCAGACTGGGGCAGTAAAAATCTGGATGGGTACCTTAGCGCCTATTCCGAACATTTCAAACCAGAAGCCAATAAAAGTCGGGCCGACTGGCTTTCGGAACGTCGTAGCCGAATAATGTCCAAGTCGAAAATCAAAGTCCGGATTTCCGATCTCGAAATACTCAATGGCAAAGGTACGGAAATACGGTTTACGCAAATGTACGAAGCTGACCAGATCAAAGCCGTCACCGTCAAGTACATGACCTTGGCCTTGAATGATGTAGGTCAAATGCAAATTGTTCGTGAACATTCAAAATGAAAGTTGCAACTTGCAAACCTCATGATTCCGCCCCTAAAAGGAGCCCCAGGAAATGCATTCAATTAGGGAAGACCAGCTGGATTCAGATTCACCAGCAGAAGTCATACCTGTAGGTGAAGCCCGCGACAGCTCCTGGGCCGAATGGGACGCGTCGATAGACTTTCAAGACAGCCAATTGCTTGACGTCGAATCAGATGAAGGGGCCCCCGAATCACTGTCGGGCATGCTTGTCGTCGAGGACACGGAGCATATAGATTTTTCTGATCTCTCATAGACTTCCGGCCCCGCCAGGGACATGACAGCCATTGGCTATCTGGCCCAGGAAACGATCCCGGAGTGCAGGGGAAGGATCGTTCGGCCAGCGGGTTGTCGGTATCATCTGGCGCTGGCAGTCCAGCGGGGGTTGCTTCTACTTTGTTGAATAGACACCCATGCCCAAACTGCTGATCGCTTCTCTGAGCCTGCTGGCCACCACTGTGGCCCTGACCGGTTGCGGCGGGGAAGTGCCTGATACCCACCCCGACCAGCCCGTATCAAAACGCCGCGCTGTGTTCAAGGAATTCACCCGCACACTGGAACCCATGGGCCTGGTAGCGCGAGATCGCCAACCCTACCAGGCGGCCAGTTTCCTGGAGCAGGCGCAGGCTCTGAAAAAACTGTCGGCCCAGCCCTGGCCGCTGTTCACCACCGACAGCAATTACCCGCCTACGAAGGCCAACGCCAAGGTATGGCAACAGCCTGGCGAGTTCAAAGTGGCACAAGAGCAGTTTCAGCAAGCGGTAGATGAACTAGCGCAAGCCGCAGCGGGCAGTGATCTGGAGCGCATCAGGACCAGCGTAAACAACGTGCAGAAAAGCTGCAAAGCCTGCCACGATACTTATCGCAAAGACCGCTAGTTGCCGAATAAGTCACAGACAAAACCTTCTTTTCTGCGTAACATTTCGTTACTTTTTTGATAAAGGCACACTCGCACGAAAGGCGAGGTCGCAAAGCTTCCGGTCTAACCCCGTTACAGGGCACGACAGCGGGGTTGCCCTGAACAGCAACACATCCGCACGGCCGCCTCACTGGCTCCTTCAGTGCGACCCCTCTCTCGGAACAGCCTGCCCCAGCGTTACCGGAGAGAACCATGACCAAGCCAGCTTTTCATTCGTTTGAGTTGTCTCAGCGGGTCCCTGCAGCACTTGTTGCAGGAGTCCTTGTCAGCGCGCTTTGGGGCTGCGGCGGTGGTTCAGATGTTGGCATGGAGCCCATGGCGGCTTCGGTTGCCAGCGCCACCACCAGCTTTTCTGTGGATGTGCCAACGCTGCCTGAATCAGATGCCATGTTCACGGTTCGGCCGTTGTTTCAGGTGGCTTCGATGCAACCGGGAGAACCAGACGACACCGACGCTGACAACAGCAGCGCATCTGCCAATATGGCTCCGAAAATGTTAGCGCTGGGCTCTGGCGGAAGTGGCGGGAGTTCTCCCATGGAACAAGCCAAGGCGGCTTTCTCTGCAACATACTCGCCCGCACAGATTCGCGCGGCTTATGGATTTCCGGCGCTGCCCGCATCCCTGTCAGGTCTGAGTCCGGCGCAAGCCGCCCAGTTGGGTGCTGGGCAGACGATCTACATCGTGGATGCAATGCACAACCCCAATGCGGCGGTGGAGCTGGCGGCGTTCAACGCCAAGTTTGGCCTGCCACAGTGCGCCACGGCCAGCATTCCGGTCAATGCGCCACTCCCCCTGGCTGCGGCCTCTACCAGTGGATGCACTTTCTCGGTGGTATACAACACCGCCAATGCCACCATGACCAGCACCGCGCCAGCCTATGAGGCAGGCTGGGCCACCGAGATCTCTCTGGACGTGCAGTGGGCCCATGCTTCTGCACCTCTGGCCCGCATTGTGCTGATTGAAGCAGCCAGCGCCAGCGGAAACGACCTGATGGGAGCTATTCAACTGGCCAACCGCATGGGCCCCGGCGCTGTGTCCATGAGCTTTGGCGGTTTGGAGGGGAGCTGGACGTCCACCGTCGACTCGATATTTACTGGCGCCAACATGACCTACCTCGCTGCCACGGGTGACGACGGTGCTGCAGTGTCCTGGCCTGCCGTGTCAACCCGCGTTCTGGCGGTAGGCGGAACCTCGTTGACCTACACCGGTACCGGCAAACGCTCCGAAGTGACATGGTCGGGTACCGGCGGTGGAACCAGTATTTACACCCGTGCGCCAAGCTACCAAACCAGTGCGGTCCCTGGCATGGGTACTACTGCATTTCGCAGGGTGTCGGACGTCTCCTTTAATGCGGATCCCAATACGGGCCAGTATGTAGCCATCATTGCGCCCGGAACCACAACTCCCAAGTGGATCAGCGTGGGTGGTACGAGCTTGTCGACCCCGCAGTGGGCTGGACTTGTTGCCATAGGTAACGCCACTCGGGCTCTTTCGGGCAAGGGCGCTTTGGGCACGCCGCACTCCGTTCTGTATGGACAGGTAGCTGCTGTGCCCGGTGCGTATGCCAGCGCATTTGCTGACATCACCACCGGTTCTGACGGCACCTGCGTGACCTGTTATGCCAAGGTCGGGTTCGACAACCCTACCGGCCTGGGTACACCCAATGTGTCTAACCTGGTGAGCCTTTTGTCGGGCGCCGCTGCACCTTCGGTTGCGCCCGTGGTCACGCCAGCCAACATTACTGGTGTGGTGGGTACTGCACTGTCGTTCACCGTGTCGGCCACCGCTCCCAATGCAATGACCTACACACTGGCCAATGCACCAAACGGACTTGCCATTGGCGCTACAGGTGTAGTGACCTGGACTAGCCCGGTTGCGGGAACCTACGCCGTGACAGTGACTGCCAAAGACAGCAAAACCGGCCTGACCGGCAGCGGCGTGTACACCATCGCCGTCACCTCACCCAAAGCACCAGTGGGCACCAACGCCACTATCAATGGCACGGTCGGCAAGGCTTTGTCATTTGCTGCCACCTTTACCTCCAGCAACCCGCTGACTTACACGATTGCGGGTGCCCCCTCGGGTATGGCGATCAGTGCAACTGGTGCAGTAACGTGGGCCAGTCCAGTGCTGGGCACCTATACGGTGACCGTGACCGCCAAAGACAGTAAAACTGGGCTTAGCGGCACTGCGACTTACACCGTCAAAATTACCAGCGGCACCACCACTACGCCTACCGGCTTAACAATCACGGCGCCCGCCATGGTCGGGAAAGTTGGAACCGCGCTGAGTGGCACCATTGCGATCTCAGCGCCAGGGGCAACGCAATTCTCAGTGCAGTTATCCGGAATGCCTCTGGGTATGGGCTTCTCCATGACCGGAACGACCCTCACCGCCCGCTGGGCCAGTCCGTTGCAGGGAAATTACAGCATGACAGTCAAAGTAGCGGACAACCTGGGCAGAACCGCAACGGTTTCAATTCCCATCACCATTGCGGCCAAGTAACCTGCTCATTGCGCCCGAGGCGCCGCCCAGCGGGCGTGCGCATCGGGGTAAGCTGCCCGGTAGCGTTGCAACCAGAACAGCGCTTGCGCGTCGTCCTTCAGCATGACTGCGCTCTCAATGGCCTTTTCAACAAC
>CAJBMJ010000531.1 GCA_903954045.1 uncultured beta proteobacterium
CCCACTCCCTTAGCTGCCTGAATAGCTTCCGCGAATGTCTTTCCAGCCAGCAGAACTCGGCGAGCCTCGTTGTTGGCATTCACCATCTGCGTCGGGCCGGGCGTGATGCCCACTAAAACTATCCGCGCACTTGGGTTGATATATTCAAATGGCGCGTAGTAGATCTTCACTGATCCGCTCGCGTCCAAAAGTAGTCGAGGATCTCGTACAACAGGTGGATGCTCTCCCCGAAGTACGGGTGCGAATTTCTCTATCAATTTGGTGCTTGTCGTCATCGAGTGTCCTTGAACGTTGCGCAGGTTTCTGGCTTTCCGACGATCACAAGCCGACATGTTGATCGTCTGAAACAGGAAGCGCCTTGTATCCCCCCTGAGTTTTAAGCTCAGGTGAAACACAGTTACAACCCGATGGTGACCATGAGAAATCCAAAAAAGAAACTCTCATGAGCATCCTCGGGGGTGTCAAATTTGGACACCCTATACGACAGACAGTACCTCAATCCCCTGCAGTGCAATAGCCTTACAGGATTTACCCCGAGATAACGAGGTGGCTGCCAGTGCTGCCCCAACTGATCTGTTTCTTTTCGAGCGACAGACCGTACGCGGCTCATGTAACGACTTGGCAAGCGACCGATGCTGCCACCGAGAAACATGGGGTATATTAGACGCCTTCGAGACCAGCCAGCGTGTGGTAAAAACGTGTGGTAAAAAGCAAAATGGCCATCTTCGCAACCTGTTGATTTGGTTGTGAAAACAGCCACTTTCTTGTTCTGGCGGTGGAGCGGCAACCCGCCCCCAACCGTATCAGAAACACCCGTTATTGTCCTCAATAGACGGTCAGGCGTTTTATGCGCTGCTATTGGCTTGTATCCCAGCTATCGCCACCCACAAGGGTTTGCATAGATCTTTTCGGAAAAATGCGGAAAGACTGGGTGGAACCACAATTCGCATCAGCCCAGAGGATCAAGAGGATTGCTCGGTGGCGTTTTCGCCGTCGGCGGCAGGATCGGTTAGCCGCCGAACCGTCAATGCACAGCGTTGTTCAATCAGGACAATAATTCGCTCAACCACTGGATTATCAGCAAAGCCGCGCCCAGGATCGGACTGAAGTTTGCGAGCGGTGAGCGGCAGCGACTTCGCCAATTCAAAAATGCGTTTTTTGGCCTGCGCTCTGGCAAGCCCGGCACCTTCTGCTAACTGATCCCAGTGTCGCGCCTGGACCTCGCTGAACTTGTACTTGCTGCCGATTTTCATCGCCATTTTGGGCGTTAGTGTTGGATACACCGCTGTGGATAGCGTGTCGTAGAACGGGGCCAAGACGGGCATCTCGCTTACGTAAAGCAGTGAGAAGTTTTTGGCATGCGCATCGTGATTACCGATCAGCGCATTGAAGATCACATAGTCGTACAAGCGCAGCACCTGTGGCGCACTGGGACGAGTGACACGACGGACCAGATCGAAGCATTGGGCGAAATCTGGCCCTCCTTCGTTTTGGTATTTCATTTCAGGTTCCACACCCAGGGCCTGACAGAAATCTTCTTGATGAAGGCGCAATCGGTGCCCTTGCTCATCAGCGACCCGGTCATAACGCTCAACCAGCAGGAACGGCCGATTCAAGACGGCGTGAACTTTTGACTTCGCAGGCTTGAGCTGCATGGCTTCAGCCAGTGCCATGCAGAATCCTTCGTTGATCACACTCTCCTCAACGGCGTGGATAGGGGGCTTCAATATGTGGGAGCTGGGCGTGCCATTGCGAGGCAAACCGAGGCGGTCGCCATCGAAAAGCACCGGCAGTTTGTCTTGGGCACCCGCCAGGGAAAGCCGCAGCCCATCTTTTCCCGCCAACATCGGTCGACGCGGCAATTCATCCAGGATGGCAACGACTTCCTCGTCGCTCAGCCATTGAACATCGTCACCCTGGGTAGACTCATGCAAAACCTGCCCAGGCTCCAGGAACGTCACTGCCCCGGCGCATTCGCCACCGATGTGGTCCAGGAGTGCAAAGTCATTCTGGCCAGAAACCTGGAATTGCTGCGCGATCAGGCGGCGCATCTGCCCCTCGGGCAACAGACCGGCAAAGAAGGGGCGAGTCTTGCGATCATTGAACGGCTCTGCTTGCAGGGGCAGCGAGGCGGACAAAGCAACGGCATTCGGCAACGACAGCCAGCCGGGTGCATAGCAAAAACTCAATCGGCCATCGGCCAGCGCCAAGGTGCCGACAC
>CAJBMJ010000532.1 GCA_903954045.1 uncultured beta proteobacterium
CCACACCGAACTAGCGGCGCTTGCGAATGCTGTGGCCAGAACAGCGCGAATCAGAAAACGGCGAGATGGCATGAATGACTCCAAAAATTGCAACGCAAAAGTGCGATGCATTGGATTCTCAAAGCCACTCCTTAAAACTCAGAATACTTATTAATTAGTTCTTAATATGATTTAAGCCATAACAGTCGCATCTCGGAGTGTTTGTTTAGGCAGACAACAGGGCTCGACCCGGATCGTTGGAGCTAAGTTTGAAACCGCCACGGCCTGCACCAGCTCTTGCGACTGCGACTTCAGGCTGGACGCTGCGGCCGCCATTTCCTCCACCAGCGCCGCGTTCTGCTGGGTGACCTGGTCCATCTGGTTCACCGCCTCGCCCACCTGCTGCACACCGGAAGACTGCTCGCTGCTGGCCGAACTGATTTCGCCCATGATGTCGGTCACCCGACGAATGGAGGCCACCACCTCGGTCATGGTCTCGCCCGCCTGATCCACCAGGGTGGTGCCACGCTCCACCCGCGCCACACTGTCGCCAATCAGGGTCTTGATTTCCTTGGCAGCTTCTGCTGAACGCCCTGCCAGCGAACGCACCTCGCTGGCCACCACCGCAAAGCCCCGCCCCTGCTCGCCAGCGCGGGCTGCCTCTACCGCCGCATTGAGGGCCAGAATGTTGGTCTGGAAGGCTATGCCGTCGATCACTCCGATGATGTCGGAGATCTTTCGGCTCGAATCATTGATGTCGCGCATGGTCTCTACCACCTGCGCCACCACGTCTCCCCCACGCGCAGCCACGGACGATGCGCTCATGGCCAGCTGATTGGCCTGGCGAGCAGAGTCAGCGTTTTGCTTCACGGTGGAGCCCAGTTCCTCCATGCTGGCTGCAGTTTGCTCCAGCGCACTGGCCTGGCTTTCGGTACGTGCAGACAAATCGTGGTTACCCTGCGCAATTTCTGCGCTGGACGTGGCCACCCCTTGCGAGCCATGGCGCACATGCGATACCACGTCGGTCAGGCGCAGGCGCATGGTCTCGAGGTTGCGCAGCAGTTGCCCCAGTTCGTCCTGGCTCTCCGCTTTGACACTGTGGGTCAAATCGCCCTCGGCAATGCTCTGCGCCAGGTTTACGGCCTGCTGCACTGGCACGATCACACTGCGCGGAATCACCCAAATCAGCACCAGCCCCACCAGCACGATCACCACCAGGGCAGCAATGGTGGCGACCTCGGCTGACTCAACCGTTTCCTTGACCTTGGTAGCCGCACCCGCTGTGCCGTCCAGATTGAACTTCAGAATGGCTTCCATGGCCGAATAGGCCTTGGCAAAGGCCTCGGGCCCCTGGCTTGAGAATGCCTGCTGCACAGAAGTCAGCTTGCTGGCATCGTCCGCTGCACCAGCCATGCCTGTCACCCCCGCCTTGGCTATCTGGAAATAGCTGTCGCGGTGGGTCTGGTAGGTGGCGTAGAGAGCTTTTTCAATATCAGCCTGCGGGTCGCCAGCCTGGTAGGTCTGCAGCGTGGCAGCGTATACCTCTGTCGCCTTGGACAGCTTCGACTCAATGGACTGGAGCTTTCTGTCAAATTCCTGCGCATCGGCACCCGCTCGCCCCGCCATCCGGTCACTGACCAGCAGGTAGTGGTCGGCCACAAAACCTTTCATGTGGCCGAGGTTTTCGATGGCAGGAATCCAGGAGGACGCAACCTCGCTGGACTCGTACTTGACCGATATATTCTTAAATAGTGAGTTGGCCGTACTCAGGACGGCCAGAAGAAGAATGAGCGCCAGACCGGCAGTGATGCGGGCGCGAATACCGAATTGACTGAAGTTCATGCTGGAAGGTAGAAGATGCGATAGACACCTGCATCCTTACCGATTCCAGCCAAACGCGCAAGTTCAGGCTCAGAAGGTTTCCCAATCGTCATCACCTCCCGCAGGAGCGGGTTTGGGTTGCGTCTTGGGCGCGGGCGCTGCAGGTTTGGGCAGTGGCGCTGGCGCCGCCTTGGCCACCACCGGAACAGGAGCTCGGCTTGCAGCTGCTGGTTTGGGCGATGCGGGTTTGGCATCTCCACGGCGTTCCGTGCCCTTGAAAGGTGCTGGTTTGGGACTGCGGACCTGGGCCTTGGGCAGGCCGCCACCCACATCGTTCGCCCCCAGCTTGAACACGGAGACGGTTTGCACCAGATCGTTGGCCTGGCTCTTGAGGCTGCTGGCGGCCGCCGCCATTTCTTCCACCAGGGCAGCGTTTTGCTGTGTGACCTGGTCCATCTGGCTGACGGCTTCACCCACTTGTTGAACGCCTGCGGCCTGCTCGTTGCTGGCAGAGCTGATCTCGCCCATGATGTCGGTCACGCGCTTGATGGAGGTCACCACTTCGGTCATGGTGGAACCCGCCTGGTCGACCAGGTTGGTGCCGTGCTCCACGCGCTCCACGCTGGCATTGATCAGGGTCTTGATTTCCTTGGCCGCCTCGGCGCTGCGACCGGCCAGAGAGCGCACTTCAGAGGCCACCACCGCGAAGCCACGGCCCTGCTCACCGGCCCGCGCGGCTTCCACCGCGGCATTGAGCGCCAGAATGTTGGTCTGAAATGCTATGCCGTCAATCACGCTGATGATGTCTGCAATCTTGCGACTGGACTCGTTGATGCCCTTCATGGTGTCGACCACCTGGCTCACCACCTCACCACCCTGCACGGCTACGGTGGTTGCGCTCATGGCCAGCTGGTTGGCCTGGCGAGCGCTGTCGGCGTTTTGTTTGACCGTAGAGGCCAGTTCTTCCATGCTGGCAGCGGTTTCTTCCAGCGCGCTGGCCTGCTGCTCCGTGCGGGCGCTCAGGTCGTTATTGCCCTGGGCAATTTCAGCCGAAGCAGTGGCTACCGACTCGGACCCCATGCGCACAGAGGACACCACCTTGCTCAAACTCGCATTCATGGCCTCCAGCGCAGTGATCAGTTGTCCAGGCTCATCGGTGCCGGTGGATTGCAAATGGGCGGTCAGATCGCCCGAAGCCACCTTGTTGGCGGCGTCCAGTGCCTGCTTGATCGGCTGAACAATGCTGCGGGTAACGAAATAGGCAAAAAGGGAAGCCAAGACCAAGGCGGCAAGGGCAAGGGCCGTCATGATGTTGCGGCCACCTTTGTACGCGTCCTCAGCGTCCTTTGCATCATGGTCCAGCAGCTCTTGCTGCAGCTTGATCAAGGCATCCATCTTGGCAAAGTAGTTGCTTTGCGCGGCACGCATACTGCCCATGAGCGCAACGCCAGCGTCGAAAGTCTGCCGTGCGTCCACCTGCTTCAACAGGGAGTCCAATTCCTTCGCGTAAACCGCGCGCGCGTCTTTCAGATCTTTAAGTGCAGCCTTGCCTTTGTCACTGGTGATTTCTTTTTCAAGAAACTCCATCTTGGAGGTAACAGTGGCCCTGGACTTGGCAATGCGCTCTGCTTCGGCTTTGATGACTTTTTCATCTTCAGACAGCAGCATATTGCGCGTACCTCGCGCAATTACATTCACTTCGTCCTTGATGGCAACACCCGCCATCACCTTGGGGAATGCGTCTTCAACAATTTCCTTGGTGCCCGCATTCAATGCGGAGAGTCGGGTGATGCCAACAAACACGATCACCACCATCAACGCCAACACAAAGGCAAATGCCGCAGCCAGACGTGCGCCGATATTTATCCGGTTCATGAGCTTCCCTCAACTTGAAAATACAACCAAAGCATGATACCTGACACCGTATTTGAGGACCTGCCCATTTGTGCACAACTTTGACCTCTATCAATTCGAAGCAATGTCATTGCGAAAGTGGTACTTTCGACCACCTAAATTCGATACACAGATTTAGTTTCATCCCCTAACATCGCGCGATGTGGAGGATTCATGATTGATTCGCATCAAGAGTTGCTGGCCAATGCTGCGGATGCTTTGCAGTCGCACATCTGCGTGCTGGACGCCGATGGTGTCATCGTGGCAGTCAACCAGGCCTGGATTGATTTTGCACACCTCAACAGAGCAAAGCACGATGCCAACTTTGTCGGGTTGAATTACCTTGCCATTTGTGATGCAACCCAAGGTGAGGACGCCATCTCTGCGCATGCCATAGCGGCGGGCATTCGTTCCGTGATGCGTGGCGAGATACATGAATTG
Source organism: uncultured beta proteobacterium (assembly GCA_903954045.1). Classification (GTDB taxonomy): domain Bacteria; phylum Pseudomonadota; class Gammaproteobacteria; order Burkholderiales; family Burkholderiaceae_C; genus Allorhodoferax. The sequence continues at coordinate 4,135 of CAJBMJ010000532.1, forward strand.
AACTATGAATACCCATGCCATGCCCCCGACGTGGACCGGTGGTTTAGCGCCCGGGTAACCAGATTTCTGGGGCGCGATGCCCATCTGGTGGTTTCACACGTCAACATCACCCGGATCCAGCAAGCCCTTTTGGCCAAAAACCAGCAGCAGGTCAAGCTACAACGCCTTCAACGGCTCTATGCCGCCATCATCGAAGCAGACCAG
>CAJBMJ010000533.1 GCA_903954045.1 uncultured beta proteobacterium
AGGCGGTATTCAATCGGGTCTTCTACCGTCAGCACGTTGCGCTCGATCAAGGCTTGCAATCTCAGTGCCGCATGCAATGTGGTGCTTTTGCCCGAGCCAGTGGGGCCAGTCAGCAGCACCATACCCGAGGGTTTGGCAAACATGCGCTGCAGCAAAGCGATGTCTTTTCCCCGAAACCCGAGTTGCTCCAGCTGGGAAAGGTCAGAACGCTCCGACAGCAATCGCAACACCATGCGCTCACCGTTTTCAGTGATCAAGGTGGATGCACGCACGGTAAACGGTGTGTCCAGCACGGTGGCGTGAAAACTCCCGTCCTGCGGCTTGCGCTGCTCGGTGATATCCATTTCTGAGCCGAGCTTCAGATACACCACCAGCCTCGAAAGTACCAGGGGCATGGCGAACATGGGCTGCAACACACCATCGACCCGCAAAAGCAGGTGGTAACTGCTGGCCGAAGGCACCAGATGCACGTCGGTTGCCCGCTCTCTTACCGCCAGATGGAGCACATATTCCAGCAACTTCTCCGGGCTTTTGGAGCGGTCGGCATCTTCGGAAATTTCGGCAATCTCCTGGTGAATCAGGGACTCCACCGGGTTTTGTGCAAAGTAATAGCTTTGCCGTACCAGCTGCATCAGGTGGGTAAATTCGCACTGGTAAAAAGCAGGCGGGTAACCACACAGGCTTTGCACAAGATCTGTCAGGACTGCTGGATCACCGTCACCCACCAGCACCTGCACCGCATTGCCCACATAGCGCAAGGGCATAAATCCACGGTTCAGGCACAAATCGCGCTTGAACATGGAGAGCAGCTGTGCATCCGGTTGCGACGCAGTGCGCACATCCATGAACGGAAAGCCGCGTTGCTGTGCCAGATTGAGCGCCAGGTCGCGCTCGCTGAGCAAGCCGTGTCGCACCAGAATGAGCCCCAGTCTTCCGCCTTCCACCTGCTGCTTTTGCACCGCATAGTCCAGCTGGACCGTGTTGAGTTTTCCCTGGGCGATCAGGCGCTGGCCCAACTGGTTATTTTCGGGTAGGGGCGCAGCAGCGGTGTCTATGGGAAGGCTCACGGATTCAGCGTCCCAGATAGTGGCGGGCAATAGGTTCGAGCGCAGCTGGCGCAATTCCCCACTCACCCAAACCAGGCAATGTTCCGCTGGCGATGTTGTCCACTTTCATGGAGTCCAGATTGTCCCGACTCATCAGCGGCTCGCCTGGAGCCAACTCCATCAAACGGGCCTGCAGACGCCCGACCCAATCTGGCAAGGCAATGACAGGCCGCCCCATACTTCCACCGGCTCCGCTCAGGCGCGCTGCCATCTGCACCAGCTCCCTCAACGTCAACACATTGGGCCCGCACGCCTCAATGGTCTCGGAGCATTCACCGCCCCTTACACCACGCTGCAAAGCCCTGACCACACCCAAAGCCACATCTTCGACCCACACCGGCTGGAACCGGGCATTGGCGCCGGCCAGCGGCATGATGGGGAACACGGCCTGCAGCTTGGCAAACAAGTTCAAGAACTTGTCATCGGCTCCAAATATCACGCTGGGCCGAATGATGGTCAGGTCGAGTTCTGGCAAAGAAGACGCTGCAGCCAAAAGCAGCGCTTCGCCGCGGCTTTTACTGCGCAAATACTCCGATGGCCGGTTTTCCGGGTTCAAAGCATCTGCACCCAAAGCGCTGATATGCACCAAGCGCCGCACCTCATTGGCTTGGCAGGCGGCCAGAATTTTTTTGGGCAAGGTCACGTGCGCCTTGGCAAAGCTCTCGGAGTTGCCGTGCAATATGGCCACCAGGTTCACCACGGCGTCATGCCCCGAAACTGCGTGCTCAAGAGCCTGTTTGTCGTGCACGTCCATTTCTTGCAGGGTGAGTCCCGGCAGATGCTGCACCTTGCGGCCGTTGACCGCGCGGCGTGTCGCAACCGTCAACGCGAATCCGGCTCGCGTCAGTTTTTCACAAACGTGCCCCCCTAGAAAACCGGTTCCACCCAACACAAAGATTTTTTTCATGGCCCCACTCTAACCGTTCAGTCACCGCCGCAACCGCCCCCGCCGTCTCCACCGGAGTCTGAGCCGCCATCCCCTGAAGACGCTTCGCCCCCAAAACCATCGCCATCACCACTGGCAGACCCGTCTGAAAAGCTGGTGGCGCAATAGCTTGAAGAACCATTTCCGTTGGAATCACTCTTGCGAGCGATGTCATTGCAATTGGGAACGTAGTGGTAGCCGCCTTCGATGCCCAGCTTGGCATCCAGCGCAAACAGCAAAGGCAAACGCGTGGGGTGACGGGGATCAATGGATTCGTCTTTGCAGGCCCAGTACCAAGCTCGGCGCAATCCGTCGTTGCGCTGCGGTAGCGTGCCCAGCGCCTCCGCTGGCGTATGGTGCAAAAAGCGACCCAATGCCAGTTCGCACCAGTTGGCATAGCCGTGGGTATGCAAGATGAACTCATGCCACATGGCGTCTACTACTTTGGAGGGCATGGCCACAAACTTGGAAGGACAACGGTTGCAGGCCATAAAGAACTGGCGCAAGCCACGCTCCACCAGATCGGCGTCTTTGCCACTGAGATGGGGGAACTGGGTACGCAGCTTGCGCTTGAGAAACTGCGGCAGCGCTGCCTCGCGAATCAGGCGTTCGCGGCGCCAGCCAGCCCACACCTTGAGCGCAAGAAATGCCACCGCAGTCAGGGCCATCAATGGCAACCAACTGCTGCTCCAACGCCACCAGTTAAAAACCGCACCAACCCACGCTACAGCCCATGCAGCCAACACGCCCCACTTGAAAAGCTGCACATGGCGCAAAAGTACCGGGGACAGTTTCTGCCAGTCCATGCTTACACCACCACAGGTTCTGGCTCCAGCAGGATGCCAAAGCGCTCGTAGACACTGGTTTGAATCGCCTTGGCCAGGGTCATGACTTCGCCGCCAGTAGCCCCATTGCCGTCAGACCCCGCCCCCCGGTTCACCAGCACCAGCGCCTGCTTCTCATATACGCCAGCCTGCCCCACCGATTTGCCTTTCCAGCCACAGGAGTCAATCATCCAGCCAGCCGCGAGCTTGATGGAGCCGTCGTCCAGGCGGTAATGCACCAGTTTGGGGTCGCGGGCAATGATGTCGGCACATTGTTCCGGGGTTACGGTCGGGTTCTTGAAGAAACTCCCTACATTGCCGATGACGTTGGGGTCCGGCAGCTTGGCCTTGCGAATGGCACAAATCCAATCGAACAGCTGCTGCGGATGGGGCTGCGTGCAAGCATGCTCAGCCATCTTCTTTTCAATATCGGCATAACCCAGTACCGGCTTCCAAACCTTAGGCAATGCAAAACGAACACGCACAATGACAGCCCGGTCCTTCAGCCCCAAAGGTGCTGCAGCAGACTCTGACGCGCCCTGGCTGCTGTGTTTGAACACCGAATCGCGGTACCCAAAAGCACATTGCGCAGCATTCAGGCTAAACAAGCGGCCCGTTTGCAGATCCACCGCATCCAGCGAATCAAAACGATCCTGCAACTCCACACCGTAGGCGCCGATGTTTTGCACGGGCGAAGCCCCAGCCGTGCCTGGAATCATGGCCATGTTCTCCAGACCCGGATAACCTTGGTTCAGCGTCCAGGCCACAAAGTCGTGCCAGTTCTCTCCCGCTCCGGCCTCAAGAATGACATGCTTGTCCGTTTCCTCCACCAACCGCATTCCCTGGATTTCCATTTTCAGCACCAGTGGCTTCACATCGCCGGTGAGAACCATATTGCTGCCGCCACCCAACACCAACTTGGGGCCCGGACCCCATTGCGGGTCTTGCAATAGCCGAGCAATATCTTCCACTTCCTTGATGCGGACCAAGGAATGGGCCTTGGCCACGATGCGGAAGGTGTTGAGCGCTTGAAGTGGAACGTTTTTCTCGACTAACATGCTGGGATTGTCTCACCGCCATTTTTTCCGAGTTCCCCCATGCCCTCTTTTGACACCATTTGTGAAGCCAACCTGGTTGAAGTGAAAAACGGAGTGGAAAACACCGCCAAGGAAATTGCCACCCGCTTTGACTTCAAAGGCACCAGCGCCAGCATCGAAATCAAGGACAAGGAAATCACACTGATTGGCGATGCGGACTTCCAACTCGCCCAAATAGAGGACGTGCTTCGCAACAAACTCACCAAACGCAACGTGGATGTGCGTTTTCTGGACATGGGCGACGTGCAAAAAATGGGTGGTGACAAGGTCAAGCAGGTCATCAAGGTGCGCAATGGCATTGAGTCGGAAGTAGCCAAAAAAATCCAGCGCCTTATCAAGGACAGCAAGCTCAAGGTGCAAGCCGCCATCCAGGGCGACGCCGTGCGGGTGACCGGTGCCAAGCGCGACGACCTGCAGGCGGCCATGGCGCTGATCAAAAAAGACGTGGCCGACCTGCCTATCAGCTTCAACAACTTCCGCGACTGATTGTCCGGTCCCCCTGCGGTGCGCGACGAAAACGACTACGAAGATCTGCTGGCCGATTGGTCAGACCTGGAGTCGGGCCTGGGCATCATCCTGGGCAACCCGGACAGCAGCCAGCAGTTTGTTCCCCGGGTGCTGCAGTACGACCGCTGGATGCAGGGCCTCATGCTGCGGGACCCGGATGTCGGTTTGTATCTTCTGTTTCAGTTGGCAACCAATTCACCTGTAGGCTACAGCGCCTCCCATGCACTGGTGTGCGCTGTGCTTTGCCACATCATGGCTCAGGAGTTGTCGCTGCCCAAGGCCGAGCGTGACAGCCTGGTACGCGCTGCATTGACCATGAACGTGGCGATGACCGCACTGCAAGACATCCTCGCCACGCAGGTTGAAAAACCCAGTCCTTTGCAGCAGGAGGCCATTCGGGCCCACCCCGTCAAGGGAGCCATGTTGCTGGGTAACCTGGGGGTGACTGACGACAACTGGATCGAGGTGGTGTCCATCCACCATGACGATGCCGAAGGGGCGGCGCCGGCAGCCACCTCCGGGTCAGCAGCACGGCTTTCACACATTCTCAGGGTGGTGGACCGCTACGCTGCCATGATCAGTCCGCGTTTGTCCCGTGCCGGACGCAGCGCTGCTGAATCCGCACGCTCCATTACCGCCAGCAATTCCGCCCAACCCGATGACGTTGGTCACACCCTGGTACGCGCTGTGGGACTGAGCCCGCCGGGAACCTATGTGCGCCTAGACAGCGATGAGTTGGCCGTCGTCGTGCGGCGTAGCGACAAGCCCAATATGCCCTTCGTTGCGATTGTGGGCAAGCCCGGAGGCGAAATTCTGCACATTCCCAGACTTCACCCTACGGCCAGCAGTTACCCGCGCATCAAGGGAGGCCTGCCACCCAACGCGGTTCGCACACCCCTTAACCACTACCTGATTTTGCAGTTGGGCACGCAAAGCGCCGCCATCAACTAGACTTTTTCTTGCCCAAACGGGATTCGGTGCCCTTGATCAGCCGGCTGATGTTTTCTGAATGGCGCCAGATCAGCAGGCCCGACATGACCACACAGGCCGCCGTAACCCACTTGTCCTGGTACCAGGCCACGCCGTCACCCAGCAAATACACCACCGGTGCCAAGCCCGCAGCCACAATGGACGCCAGGGATGAAAAGCGAAACACATAGGCTACCACCAGCCACACAAGCCCTGTGGCCAACCCCAGCCAGCCGCTGATCCCCACTAAAACGCCCAATGCGGTAGCAACGCCCTTGCCTCCTACGAAGCGAAAGAACACCGGGTAAAGGTGACCTAAAAAGGCCGCCAGACCCACCATGGCCTGCGTTCCCTCTTCCAGCCCATAAGGCTTGCCGTACCAGCGCACCAGAACTACCGGCAACCAGCCCTTGAGCGCGTCCAGCAAAAGGGTGGCCACTGCTGCCGCTTTGGAGCCGGATCGCAGTACATTGGTTGCGCCTGGATTCTTGCTGCCATAGGTGCGAGGGTCGTTAAGGCCCATGACCCCGCTCACAATCACAGCAAAAGAAAGCGAGCCCAACAAATAGGCTGCCAGCGTGGCCAATGCAGGAAAAAAGCTAGCAAAAGCGTCCAAAACGGGTCTCCAGATTATTCAGTCAGCGCGCACTGTACCGCTTTTGCGCCCAGTAACTGCACACAAACCTGCGGCGCAATGCCCACCAGATAACCGCGTCGGCCCCCGTTGATGAGGATTTTGGGCAGAGCCAAAATGCTTTCCTCCACAAACACGGGCATGGTTTTGCGGGTGGCAAAAGGGGAAGTGCCACCGACCAGATAGCCACTGTGGCGATTGGCCACTTCGGGCGCGCAAGGTTCGACTGATTTGGCTCCGATCTGGCGCGCCAGGTTTTTGGTGGACACCTTGCGGTTGCCATGCATCAATACCACCAGGGGTTTGGCATCCTGGTCCTGCATGATGAGCGTCTTGACGACATGGAACGGGTCCCAGCCAAGTACCTGCGCACTGTGCTGTGCCCCGCCGTGCTCAAGGTACTCATAGGGATGTTCGGTGAACACCACCTTGTTGGCCTTTAGCAAAGCGGTAGCCGGGGTTTCGGAAATGTGTTCTTTCTTTGCCATGGTGGGCCTATTGTGGTGTAAGTCTGATTGGCGAGAAGTTTCCGTCAGTCAACAGTTTCTGTGATACTTTGCGTCCGGGTTGACCTTCATCTGACGACAATTTGCCAAACTTTTTGGGAGACAAACCAATGGGATTCAGTCGTATTCACATATCCACGAAGTTGTGGGCCTTTATTGTGGTGGTGGTGCTTTCCATTTGTTCGGTAGCGCTCGTCGGCTTGTTGCGCAGCGCTTCCATATTGGCTGAAGGCAGGGCGGCTCAGTCTGCTGCGGTCGATCTGGTGCAGGTCACCACCGAGTGGACTGGCATGACAGAGGCCAATGCAACCCGTAACCATGCAATCATGATTGCCTCGGGTCCCACTGCGCTGGAGGCCTTCGGTGACGCCGTCAAGGCAACGACCGCCAAGGTGACCGAACTCCAGAAAAAGATGGAGACGATGGCGCAAACAGACGCGGACAAGTCCCAGCTCAAGAAAATTGCCGATCTGCGTTCCGTGGTGATCGAATGGCGTGAAAAGACCCGCAAAATGAAAGCGGAGGGCCAGGATGAAGAGGCCATGAAAATGGTGAACAGCAACTATCTTCCGGCTATGGCAGCCTACATTGCCGCCCAGCGCGAAATGGTGCAAATGCAGAAAGACCGGGTAGGGGTCATTCAGGCAGAAACCGAGGCGAGGCGGCAAACCAATACCACTGGTATTTTGATCGGTCTGGGTGTCATCATTGTTGCCATTTTGATTGGAACTTCG
>CAJBMJ010000534.1 GCA_903954045.1 uncultured beta proteobacterium
GCATTGCAGGCGCTGGCTTTTGAATTCCTCACCCCGACGGATGGCTCGGTGGCGCCGGTAACCCAGGCCCGCCTGTGCGCCCTGCTGGCGCGGGCAGCGGGCAGCGCCGGAATGGCCGGTGGCCAGGCCATTGACCTGGCCAGTGTGGGCCACGCGCTCACAGAAGAGCAACTGCGCGAAATGCACCAGCTCAAGACCGGTGCGCTCTTGCAGGCCAGCGTCATGATGGGTGCCCAGTGTGGGCAGCCTGATGCCCGGGCGCTCGTTGGTTTAGCGGCCTATGGCCAGGCGATCGGTCTGGCGTTTCAGGTGGTCGACGATATTCTCGATGTCACCGCAGACTCCGCTACTCTTGGAAAAACGGCTGGCAAGGATGCAGACAACAACAAGCCCACCTACGTATCGCTGATGGGACTTGAACGCAGCAAAGCTTACGCACACCAGTTGCAGCAAGACGCGCAGCGCGCACTTGACGACAGTGGATTACCCCATGTCGATGCCCTGCGCGGCCTGGCAGATATGGTTGTGAACCGCGTGCACTGAAAATTTGCATCAAATCAGCCTCTAGCCCCCGAATAATAAGCACAAAGCGCTACTGAAAATATAGCAATGCAAGACATTTCACCACCCCTGTTACACACCATCAATGACCCGAGCGATCTTCGGCTGGTGCCCCGTGCCCAGCTCAAGGCGCTGGCCGATGAGTTGCGCGCCTACCTGATCGACAGCGTCGCCAAGACGGGCGGGCATCTCAGCTCCAACCTGGGAACGGTGGAACTGACAGTGGCATTGCACTACGTCTACAGCACACCAACCGACCGTCTGGTGTGGGACGTGGGCCACCAGACCTATCCCCACAAAATCCTCACCGGGCGGCGTGACCGCATGGCCACCCTGCGTCAATGGGGAGGCCTGAGCGGATTTCCGCAGCGCGCCGAAAGCGAGTTCGACACCTTTGGCACTGCGCACTCCAGCACCTCCATCTCGGCTGCGCTGGGCATGGCACTGGCTGCCAAGATCAAGGGCGAAGAGCGGCATGCTGTGGCCATCATTGGCGATGGCGCGCTCACCGCCGGTATGGCCTTTGAAGCGCTCAACAACGCGGGCGTGTCTGACTGCAACCTGTTGGTCATTCTGAACGACAACGACATGAGCATCAGCCCGCCCGTGGGCGCGCTCAACCGCTACCTGGCCAAACTCATGAGCGGCCAGTTTTATGCTGCAGCCAAAAACGCTGGCAAGACCGTACTCAAAGGTGCGCCGCCCCTGTTCGAGCTGGCCAAGCGCATCGAAGAAACCGCCAAGGGCATGGTGGTTCCCGCCACGCTATTTGAGAAATTTGGCTTCAACTACATCGGCCCCATTGACGGCCATGACCTGGACTCACTCGTTCCCACGCTGGAAAACATACGCCAGCTCAAGGGCCCTCAGTTTCTGCATGTGGTCACCAAAAAAGGCCAAGGCTACAAAATGGCCGAAGCTGACCCGGTGGCCTACCACGGCCCCGGCAAATTTGACCCCGCGGTGGGCCTGCAAAAGCCTTCCAGCCCCGGCAAGACCACGTTCACCCAGGTCTTTGGCCAATGGCTGTGCGACATGGCGGCCGCAGACCCCCGTTTGGTGGGCATAACCCCCGCTATGCGTGAGGGATCTGGTCTGGTGGAGTTTGAAAAACGCTTTCCTGAACGCTACTTTGACGTTGGCATTGCCGAACAGCATGCGGTGACCTTTGCTGGCGGCCTGGCCACAGAAGGCCTCAAGCCCGTGGTGGCGATCTACTCCACGTTTTTGCAGCGCGCCTACGACCAGCTCATCCACGATGTGGCCATTCAAAACCTGCCTGTGGTGTTTGCCCTGGACCGCGCGGGCCTGGTGGGTGCCGACGGTGCCACGCACGCAGGGGCCTACGACATTCCCTTTTTGCGCTGCATCCCCAATATGAGCATTGCCTGCCCGGCCGATGAAGCAGAGTGCCGCCAGTTGCTGAGCACCGCCTATGGGCAAGACCACCCGGTGGCGGTCCGCTACCCGCGCGGCGCCGGTGCGGGCGTTGCGGTGCCTGCCAGCCTGGACGGGCTGCCGTTTGGCAGGGGCGAAGTGCGTCGCCAGGGCAGCCATATCGCCATTCTGGCCTTTGGTACCTTGCTCTACCCGGCGCTGGAGGCCGCACAGGCACTGGGCGCAACGGTGGTCAATATGCGCTGGGCCAAGCCGCTCGATACCGATTTACTGTTGCAGGTGGCCCGCAACCATCAGGCTTTGGTAACAGTAGAAGAGGGCGCCATCATGGGCGGCGCGGGCAGTGCTGTGGCTGAGGCACTGCACGCAGCCGGAGTTCAAATACCCGTACTGCAACTGGGTCTGCGCGATGAATTTGTCGAGCATGGTGACCCCGCCAAATTGCTGGCCTTGCAAGGCCTCGATGCAAAAGGCATGCAAGAAGCCATTACGCACCGCTTTGGCGCGCAGATTGCGGGCAATTCATCAGCTGCGTGAAAAACTTTCGAGGGAAAACCCCCTCCAAATCAGGCGCACAGCTTCCTACAATCGACGCTGACTGAATGCAGTCCTTGCGTGGGGGCTTTAACCACTGCGTAAGATTGTTATCTCACAACAACCGGAGTACAAAGAATGGATCGTCGTTCAATTATCAAAAACGCTGGTATCGCTGGCGTTCTGGCCGCTGGTGCAGCGCCCGCTGTACATGCGCAAGCCGCGGCTATCCGCTGGCGTCTTGCTTCCAGCTTCCCCAAGGCACTGGACACCATCTTCGGCGCTGCTGACGACTTTGCCAAAAAAGTTGGCGAAATGTCCGGTGGCAAGTTCACCATTACCACCCACGCAGGCGGCGAATTGATGCCCGCATTCGGCGTGGTTGACGGCGTGCAAAACGGCACCGTGGAAATGGCCCACACCGCTCCCTACTACTTCCACGGCAAGGACGAAACCTTTGCTTTGGGTTGCGCCATTCCATTCGGCCTCAATAGCCGCCAGATGACTGCCTGGATGTACCAGGGCAACGGCGGCAAGCTGATGCGCGAGTTCTATGCCAAGTACAACATCGTCAACTTCCCCATGGGCAACACTGGCGCCCAGATGGGTGGTTTCTACCGCAAAGAAATCAAGTCGGTCAAAGACATCAAGGGCATGAAGTTCCGCGTTGGCGGCTTTGCCGGCCGCGTGTTTGAGCGCATGGGTGGCGTGCCACAAAACATTCCTGGTGGTGAAATCTACACAGCCCTGGAAAAAGGCACCATTGACGCAGCCGAGTGGGTGGGTCCGTACGACGACCAGAAACTGGGCCTGAACAAGGTGGCTCCGTTTTACTACTACCCTGGCTGGTGGGAGGGCGGTCCTCAGCTCGACCTGTTCATCAACGACAAGGCCTACGCCAGTCTGTCTGCAGAGAACAAGGTCATTGTGGAGTGCGCAGCAGCTTATGCGCACACTGAAATGCAAGCCAAATACGATGCACGCAACCCCGGTGCCCTCAAGCAGTTGGTGGGCGCCAAGACAAAGGTTCTTCCTTTCCCCAAGGATGTGATGGATCTCGCGTTCAAAGAGTCCATGGCCCTGTACGCAGACGTCAGCGCCAAGAACCCCAACTGGAAAAAAGTCTACGACGACTACTCTGCATTCCGCAAAGACCAGAACCTGTGGTTCCGCTTTACAGAAGCACGCTTCGACAACTTCATGCAAGCGCAAAAACTGTAATTTTCTGGTTGAGCCAGACAATAAAAAACCCGCTTCGGCGGGTTTTTTATTGGTCTTGCCGGATTCATTGTCCGGCACGAATACGTGGCCTCAATGCGTCAGGTTGTACTCAATGATGTAGAAAATAGCGCCCGCAAAGTAGCCTACCAATGCCAAGCCGCTGATTTTCTTGACGTACCAGATGAAGTCAATTTTCTCCAGGCCCATGGCTGCCACGCCAGCGGCAGAGCCAATGATCAGGATCGAGCCACCCGTGCCCGCGCAGTAGGCCATAAATTCCCACAAAAAGCTGTCGGGCGGGTACTGCTCCAGGCTGTACATACCCATGCTCGCTGCCACCAGCGGCACGTTGTCCACCACCGCGCTCACCAGACCAATGAGCATGACGATGATGTCTTGGCGGCCCACGGTTTTGTCCAACCACCCAGCGATGTTGGAGAGGATGTGGGTGTGCTCCAGCACCGCCACGCTGAGCAGAATGCCGATAAAGAACACGATGGAGCTCATGTCAATGCGGGTCAGGGCACGCGCCAGGGTGAGGCGCTGTTTGTCCAGGTCTTCTTTCTTCCGGTGCACCAGGTCACCTACCAGCCACAGAATGCCCAAACCAAACAAAATGCCCATGAACGGCGGAAGGTGGGTGACGGTCTTGAACACAGGCACCAGCACCAGAATAGACAGACCCATAAAGAACATCAGGTTGCGCTCGAATGCACTGGTCTCAAATGATTCTTCGTTCGGGTCGCGCTGTGGGGCAATGACGGGGCGGCTGCCCAGAATCCAGGCAGTAATCCCCAGGGGCACCAGCAGATTGATCAACGAAGGAATGAACAGCCCTTTCATGATCTCCAACGCAGTAATCTGACCTCCAATCCACAGCATGGTGGTGGTCACGTCGCCAATGGGTGTCCAGGCACCGCCCGCATTGGCGGCGATCACGATAATGCCCGCAAAAAACAGGCGGTCGTCGCGCTTGTCCAGCAGCTTTTTCATCAGGGAGACCATCACGATGGTGGTGGTCAGGTTGTCCAGAATCGAGCTCAGGAAGAACGATACGAAGCCCACCATCCACATCAGCGAAGACAGCTTGGTCGTCTTGATGCGCGAGGTAATGACTTCAAAGCCATTGTGGGCGTCCACCACTTCCACAATGGTCATGGCTCCCATCAGGAAGAACACGATCTGCGCCGTTGACATGAGCGACTCGTTGAGTTGCTCTCCCACCAGGTGGGCGTCGCCCTGCCCCAGGGCATAGAGTGTCCACAGCAGCCCGGCGCCCAGCAGGGCGGTGGCCGATTTATTGACCCTGAGCGGGTGCTCCAGCGCAATGGCTGCGTAGACCAGTACGAAAATCAGAATAAGGGCTGTCAGCATGGTTGTTTCCTCGTCTAGTTATTAGTGCCATTCTGTACAAAAAGGGCCCTTAGGGCCCTTTTTGTGGTCCGGCTATACCGGCTTATTGTTATTTTTTGGCATCTTTTTCAGCTGCTTCCAGCATGGCTTTCATGGGGTCATCTTCTGGTTTGGCTGGGTCGGCAGGTGCCGGATTGGCAGCATCGCCTTCCTTGGCCTCGCCCGGCGCTGGTGCATCAGTCGGCTCACCCGTTGGCATATCAAGCTGCTGCATGATCTGGTCGGAGTTCAGCGTTTCGGCTTTTTCAATACCCCCAGTCACCAGCACCGGGAAAGCAATCACTGCAACTACCATGATGAGTTGCAAGCAGATGTATGCAATGGAGCCTTTGTAAATCTCGATGGTTTTGACGGAAGGAATCATCTTGCCGGTAACGCGGTCTTTGTAGTCAAACTTGGCAGCCACGCTGCGCAGGTAAAACAGGGCAAAGCCGAAGGGTGGTGTCAGGAACGAGGTCTGCAGGTTCATGGCAATGATCACACCAAACCAGATCATCACCTGGTCCGGTGTCATGCCAGGCACGATGCCGGGCAAAATTTTCTCGGCTACAGGGGCCAGCAGCGGGATCACGATGAACGCAATCTCGAAGAAGTCAATAAAGCAACCCAAAATGAACACCAGAACGTTCACTACGATCAGGAAGCCC
>CAJBMJ010000535.1 GCA_903954045.1 uncultured beta proteobacterium
ATTGTTCTCTTTGTAAAACAGCGGGTTGTCCACCCCCGCGTAACCGGAAGCCATGCTGCGCTTCATGACGATAGTGGTTTTCGCATGCCAGACTTCGAGCACAGGCATGCCAGCAATCGGGCTAGTGGGGTCATCCTGGGCTGACGGATTCACAATGTCGTTGGCGCCAATGACCATCACCACATCGGTCTTCTCAAAGTCTTCGTTGATTTCTTCCATCTCGAAGACGATGTCGTATGGCACTTTGGCCTCGGCCAGCAGCACATTCATGTGGCCCGGCATTCGACCCGCAACGGGGTGAATACCAAAGCGTACATTGACGCCGCGCTCACGCAGGGTGCGAGTGATTTCAAACACTGTGTGCTGCGCCTGCGCCACGGCCATGCCATAGCCCGGCACGATGATTACGCTCTTGGCTTCCCGCAGCAATTCAGCAGTTTCACTGGCATTGACCGGCACTACCTCACCTGCCGGCTGGGCAACTGCTCCATCGGCAGACTTGGGGGCGGCACTGGCAGTCCCAAAGCCCCCAGCGATGACGCTGATGAAGCTGCGGTTCATGGCATTGCACATGATGTAGGACAGAATCGCTCCGCTGGAACCCACCAGCGCACCCACCACAATCAGCAAATCGTTGGACAGCATGAAGCCCGTGGCCGCCGCCGCCCAGCCAGAGTAGCTGTTAAGCATGGACACCACCACGGGCATATCGGCACCCCCAATGGCCATGACCATGTGGATACCAAACAGGAGCGCCACGACTGTCATGACAACGATAGGCACCATCGCTTCGTCCACACTATGCGCGTTCATGAATGCGCGGCCAAACCAGATCACCACCAAAAGACCGGCCAGGTTCATCCAGTGCCTGCCGGGCAATAGCATCGGGCTGCCACCTATACGGCCTGAGAGTTTGCCAAACGCGATGACAGATCCGGAAAAGGTCACCGCGCCAATGAAAACGCCCACATAAATTTCCATCTCGTGGATGGATTTGGCTGCGCCCACGAGGCCCTTGGACGCTTCGGGGTCAATGAACGTAGCCACACCCACCAAAACTGCCGCCATGCCCACCATGCTGTGCATCAAGGCAACCAGCTCGGGCATTTGCGTCATTTGCACGGTGCGCGCGGCATACATGCCAATGGCCCCACCCACCACCATGGCGCCCACGACCCACGGAATACCCGCAGCGCTGACCTTGGGCCCGAGCACTGTGGCGAGCACAGCCAGCGTCATACCCACCATGCCATAGAGGTTGCCACGCAGCGCGGTTTGCTGATTGGACAAGCCACCCAAGCTCAATACAAAAAGAATGATGGCTCCGATGTAGGAGACAGTAACTAATTCAGACATTGAGAACTTCCCTTATTTACGGAACATGGCCAGCATGCGCTGGGTGACGGCAAAGCCGCCAAACATGTTGATGGCCGTCAGCACAATGGCAGCGGCGGCCACCCAGGTGATCAGGCTGTTGGGGCGCCCCAGTGCATCAGCCAAGGGCGAAATCTGCACCAGTGCACCAATGGCGATGATGCTGCTGATGGCGTTGGTCACGCTCATCAGCGGCGTGTGCAGGGCAGGTTTGACGTTCCACACCACCATGTATCCCACAAAGCAGGCCAGCACAAACACCGTGAAGTGCGACATGAACTCTTTGGGGGCATTGGCCCCAATGAGCCAGAACAGCACTGCTGCAACGCCAAACATCGCGGCCAGCTTGCTACCTGACATGGGTTCACTTGGAGCACCGTGGCCTTTATGGGCGGCTGCAACCGGTTTGGCCGCGGCGGCAACTGGGGCAGGAGGCAGCTTGGGTGCCGGTGCGGGCCAGGTGATGGCGCCGTCCTTCACGACGGTCAGACCCCGGATGGCATCGTCTTCCATGTTGACGTTAATAACGCCGTCCTTGGCTTTGCAAAGCTCTTCAGCGAGCCGAAACAGGTTGGTGGCATACAGCGTTGAAGACTGCGTGGCCAACCGGGAGGCCAGGTCGGTATAGCCCACAATGGTCACGCCATGCATGACAACTGACTGACCGGGAACGGTCAGCTCGCAATTGCCACCCTGCTCGGCTGCCATGTCCACAATGACGCTGCCGGGCTTCATGCTCTTCACCATCTCGGCGGTGATTAGCTTGGGCGCAGGTTTGCCAGGAATCAGCGCGGTGGTAATGATGATGTCCACCTCCTGGGCCTGCTTGGCGTACATCTCCCGTTGGGCTTGCTGGAAGCCCTCGCTCATCACCTTGGCATAGCCGCCGCCGCCGCCGCCCTCTTCCTCGTATTCGACCTTTACAAATTCACCACCCAAGGACTTGACCTGGTCAGCCACCTCAGCGCGGGTGTCGTTGGCACGCACGATGGCACCCAGACCTGCGGCAGTACCGATCGCAGCCAGACCAGCTACACCAGCACCCGCAATGAATACTTTGGCGGGCGGGACCTTGCCCGCAGCGGTAATCTGACCATTGAAGAATCGGCCAAACGCATTGGCAGCTTCGATCACAGCGCGGTAACCAGTGACACCTGCCATGGAAGTCAATGCGTCCATCTTCTGGGCGCGACTCAACATGCGTGGCAACGCGTCAATGGCCAGCACGGTAACCTGGCGGGCTGCGAGTTGCTGCAACAGTTCCGGGTTTTGCGCAGGCCAGATAAAGCTGATGAGCGTACTGCCCGCACGCATCAGACCCACTTCGTCCACCGAGGGAGCGCGTACTTTCAAAACAATGTCGGATTGCGCCCAAAGCTCCGCCGCGGAGGCAGCGACTTCGGCCCCTACGGCCCTATAAGCGTCATCCCCAAAGCTCGCCTGCGATCCGGCGCCGGACTCCACACTGACCCTAAATCCCAGCTTGACAAGCTTTTCGACCACGGTAGGTACCGTTGCAACCCGCTTCTCGCCTGCGAAAATCTCCCTGGGGATACCAATTCTTTGTCCTGATCCAGCGGCAATATCGGTCTGCATCGATCGACTCCTCGTTATAAATTTTCGGAACCACGCGTCGCCATCCGCAGCAGTAAGCTTGAAGACAGGTCTGAGGCAACTTTACCTGAATTTCGGTGACCTTCGAGGGTTCGTTTTTGGCCAGCGCCTCCAAGGAAGAAATAGCAAGACAGACTTTTTCCTGATAATTCGCCATGGATACACGATGGAAACCCAGTGCCACAGTGGCCGCAATCATTGAAAACGACGGAAAATTCCTGCTGGTGGAAGAGCACACCCCCGAAGGACTGCGTCTCAACAACCCGGCAGGCCATCTGGATCCAGGCGAATCTCCGGCAACTGCCTGCGCCCGTGAAACCCTGGAAGAAACCGCTTACTGCTTTGAACCAACCGCGCTGGTCGGTATTTATCTATCCCGTTTCCAGCGGCCTCCTGGCACGGCGCACGGAGACCGAGCGCAGGACATTACATTTCTGCGCTTTGCCTTTTGTGGCAGCCTGGGTGCCTTCGAGCCTGGCCGCGCGCTCGACTCCGGCATTGTGCGCACCCTGTGGCTCACCCCCGAAGAAGTTCGGGACTCGGCCGCACGCCACCGCAGTCCCCTTGTCGTTCAATGCATGGAGGACTATTTGCAAGGCAAGCGCTATCCGCTGGACTTGATTACCACCGATCCCTCGGTTTTTGCCGCCTAAGCCTTCAGGGAGCTCTTACTCCGCGCCAACGCCCAAGCGGTTGGGCTGCCTTTTTTCCACGGCAAATCGCAGCAAGGCTGCCATGCGGAAGACACCGTGCGCAAACTTGCCATAGGGTAGCGTGGCAAAAAGTGCCATCACCACACCCAGATGTACGGCCAGCAGCGCAGGCAGTGCTGGCGTGGCACGCGCCAGCCACAGGGCCAGTCCCGAGCCACTGGTCAAAGCCAGAAGCGCAATAAATCCGAGGTCCATCGGTTTTTGTGTCGAATCCCCCTGATCAGGATGCCGCTGCAAATTCAGCTTGAGGAGTCCCAGACTGCCCAACAAAAGGCCAACACCACCGGCCGCACCCAGCACCTTGGGCAGACTGGGCAGCTCGTAGGGTGCAACCCAGCCGAAAACGTAGTGGTAGACCGTAGCCACACTGGTAGCCGCAAAACACAGCAGAAACCCGTACATGGTGAGGTGATGGGCCCGACGACGGCCATGGGTCCAGGCATCGTCTTCGTTATTGCAACCCTCACCATGGCCTCCATCCAGATAGCGCAAGGTGGCCGCGGCATGCACCGCTTCGCGCGCGCTGTCGCTAGTCAGGGCGGCACCCGTAGTGGCCCGGGTTATGTCGGTCCAAAAGCGCCGCACGCCCAAACCCAGCGCCAACAATGCCCAAAGAAACACCGGCACAAACATCAGTACCAGCAGGTTATGCGGGAACAAGGCATAGAAACTACCGCTAACCGATGCGCCCCACAAGGTTCCGTTGCGCGCCAGTGCCAGCAACAAAA
>CAJBMJ010000536.1 GCA_903954045.1 uncultured beta proteobacterium
AATTAGAACCGGAGAAATGCCTTGGAGTCCTTGAAGACCCAAGCCTTTGAACGGACAGCGCCCGCCATGATTGATCATGAATAATCTCCTGTTTAGCTGCGATTGACAATGTGTCGGGGCAGCAATCTGGATCAAATCCCCCGGCCGTTGTACCTCTCAATGAAGCACGGTGGCCAACCTGAACAATCTCAGTCGTTCAAGGCTGCGTTGAGCAAACGTTGTAGTGACTCCAGACCCTCACGGTCCAGAACAGCGTCGAAGTTGCACTTGGCAGCGTTGGGACTTTTGGATGTGAGCAATACGCTGGAGAACTGTAGAAAGTAATGGCCAGCCAGTGCTTCGATTGGTTGCAGGGAGGCTTGACGGACAAAGCTGTCGTTTTTGAAAATGGTGGCTTGCATGGGTACCTTTGAGTGTTGAATAAAGTGAAACGGCTCAGCCAAAAATGGCTGTGTGTAGACGGGCGGTCATGCGGTGCAATGCCAAGATTGGTTCACGCTTCTGTGCCTCAGTCTCGCCCGGTGCAACTTGATAGCCACCGGCCAAATTCCACACCAGTGGCAGATGGCCAAGTTGCTCGAAGATGGTGCGGTCCCGCCAGCTCATCTGCACGCTGGTCAGAATGCCCCCAAGCGGGTCATCCACATGGGGATCGGCCCCTGCCTGGTACAGAACCAGATCACAGTCGCGACAATGGTCAATGGCCTTGTTAAGCCAGGCTTCAAATCGCCCACCCTCTGCATCATCTGACCGGTTGAAGTGCTTGCCCAGGGTGCGGTGCTCGATCCAGTTGATATTGCGCTGCATGATGATGTCGTCGGTGCCGTTGCCGTAGTGGGCATCGCAATCAATGATGCCCACGTGGTCGACCAGACCTGCTTGCTTGAGCGCCAGTGCAGCCACCATGAGTCCATTGAAAGTGCAGTAACCCATGGCGCTGGCGTATCCAGCATGGTGGAACCCCGAGGTGGGTGAACACACGACCTCACCGTGCAGGACCGCGTGCTCCGCAGCGGCAACCATCGAGCCGTTGGTAAACGGCAGCGAGAGTGCAACATCGGTGTTGGTATTGCCAAAGCCGTTTTCGCGACGTCCAGAGAATATGCCGCGTACAAAGGCCGGGTCGTGGGCCAGGCACAGGGTCTTGGTGCTGGCTGGCTCGAACGAGCAGATCTCCACATTGATGTGTGGGTCTGCCAACCAGTCGGCCACCACCAGACGCGGTTTGAGGGCTGACGGCGAGGGTTGGTAGGACGCAGCCACCTGTTCGGGACGGTAAAACACTTTCATGATGTCTTCCTACTTACGGTTGCGCCCACGGTCGGAGCATGCTGCCTTTTCAGGTGAATACGCTGTTGCTGCAATTGGCGACAGCATTCCAGAGCAATCGTGCGCAACTCGGGCTTGACCAGCGTATTGGCAAAGCCAGACATTTTGTGCGCAGCCACCCGCTGACTTCGCATGTCAAAGGTGACGGTGGCCAGCGGGCGTCCTTTACTCGGATCGCGCACAGACACCATCAACAATTTGCCTTGCGCGCAGGGCTCAGTCAGGCTGGCCGCGCAGTGGTGCATAGTCTGCCCCTCGGTCCAAATAGCCAGTGGACTATCCAGGATGACAGCCTCAAGATCCGGGGTCTTAAGCGTCAATGTGTAGGGGACGTCCCACCCGCGTTGGCTCTGTTGGCGCAAGGATTCGCGCTGGATGTGAAGATCGACCTTGCGTAACAGGCCGCGCAGAGTGGCCCGGCGCAAATACCCTTGGGGCAGCCCTTCCAAATGGTCAGTAGCCCAATTGAAGAGGTCAAGTGAGCGGTCTTGCAACACAGCCAACTCTTGGCCATCAGCCTGGGCCAGCAAATGACCAAGCCGTGCGCAAAAAGGGAACATATCATCCAGGCGCCGGGTGTAGCCAACGTGTGGCGCATTTGGATTGCCCCCCAGTTGCATAAATGCATGCATCATTGCAGGTGGCACTAATTGCTGGGTCCCAAAGGCCTGAGCGATGGTCAAAATGTCTATGGCAACTTGTGTTGTTGTTGCCCGGTCAAAGTCGTAAAAAGCCAGGAACTCCTTCATCCATTCGGTCCCTGCACGGCACAGCAAGCGCCACATCGCCGGTTGGATGCCATTGCCCACCAACAGCTGCTGCATCCAGGCCGTCACCTCAACATCGCCTACGTGGTCCAAGGTGCTGGTCCTGCCCGCCAACAATGCGTACAGTGGCAGGAGTTTGGGAGCCTCGGTTTGTAGTGTCTCAAAGTCCTTGCGATAGCGGATGGCAAGGTTGTAGCCATTTCCACGCATGGGCTGTTTGATTTGCGCCGTCACTTGAATCTGG
>CAJBMJ010000537.1 GCA_903954045.1 uncultured beta proteobacterium
AACTGCTCCACGATGATCGTGTCACCCAATTCATCACGCATCCGTTGCAACATCGCCAAACCAATTTCCTGGTGGGTGATTTCGCGACCCCGAAAACGCAAAGTGATCTTGCACTTGTCGCCTTCAGCCAAGAAACGCCTAATATTGCGCATCTTGATGTTGTAGTCGCCGTCATCGGTACCCGGGCGGAATTTGATTTCCTTGATCTCAATGACCGTCTGCTTCGCCTTCGCTTCCGCAGCCTTCTTTTGCTCCTGGTACTTGAATTTGCCGTAATCCATCAAACGACAGACCGGCGGATTCGCCGTAGCAGCAATTTCAACCAGATCGACATCCAGCTCTCCTGCCATGCGCAGGGCTTCCATCAGGCTCACAACACCAAGCGGCTCGTTCTCCGGCCCAGAGAGGCGAACCTCGGGAGCCATGATTTCACGGTTAAGGCGGTGTTTGCGTTCTTCACGCTGACGGCGGTCACGAAATTCAGTAGCGATGGCTCATTCCTTCATAATTTCTGCTACACAAACTGTAGCGGTTGCTGCCCAATACACGCAGGCAAACCTAAGTTTCCTAGGATAAAACCGGAGTCATTCCTCAGAGCCCAGATTTGTTGGCAATGTCGTCGTTGATTTTTTGTACAAAGGCATCAAGAGACATTACTCCGAGGTCTTGACCACCCCGGGCGCGCACTGCAACAGCGCCTGCCGCCATCTCTTTGTCACCAATAACAAGCAAGTAAGGCAGCTTTTGCATCGAATGCTCGCGTATTTTAAGGGTAATTTTCTCGTTACGCAGGTCTAATTTAACTCTAAGCCCTTGATTTTGCAGCGTTTTTGCGACGGTTTTGCAGTATTCGGCCTGCGAGTCCGTGATGTTCAACACGGCGACCTGTACCGGCGCAAGCCAGGTTGGCAGGGCACCAGCGCTCTCTTCAATCAGAATTCCGATAAATCGCTCCAGGCTACCCACGATAGCGCGGTGCAGCATAACGGGACGGTGGCGCGCACCGTCCTCGCCCACATATTCTGCATCCAGGCGCTCGGTCATGAAGAAGTCGACCTGAATCGTGCCGCACTGCCACTGGCGACCAATGGCGTCTTTCAATGTGTATTCAATCTTGGGGCCGTAAAAAGCGCCCTCGCCCGGGGTGATTTCAAACTCACATCCCGATGCGCGCAAGCTTTCCATCAGCGCGTGTTCGGCCTTGTCCCAGCTTTCATCCGATCCGATGCGCTGCTCGGGGCGCGTAGCGATCTTGTAAATGATGTTCTTGAAGCCGAAGTCGGCATAGACCTTTTGCAGCAGCGTCGTGTAGGCCACGCACTCGGACAGGATCTGGTCTTCGGTACAGAAGATGTGGCCATCGTCCTGCGTAAAGCCGCGCACACGCATGATGCCGTGCAAGCCGCCAGAAGGCTCGTTGCGGTGGCAGTTGCCGAACTCGCCGTAGCGCAATGGCAGGTCGCGGTAGCTCTTGATGCCTTGCTTGAAGATCAGGATGTGGCCTGGGCAGTTCATCGGCTTCAGGGCGTATTCGCGCTTTTCCGACTCGGTGATGAACATGTTCTCACGGTACTTGTCCCAGTGACCGGTCTTCTCCCACAGTCCCTTGTCCAGCAGTTGCGGGCCCTTCACTTCCTGGTAGCCGTTGTCCTGGTAGACGCGGCGCATGTACTGCTCCACGCCCTGCCACAGCGTCCAGCCCTTGGGGTGCCAGAACACCAGACCGGGTGCATGCTCGTCGATATGAAACAGATCGAGCTCACGGCCCAGTTTGCGGTGGTCGCGCTTTTCGGCTTCTTCCAGCATCGTCAAGTGTTGCTGCAAATCGTCCTTGGTGGCCCAGGCCGTGCCGTAGACGCGTTGCAGCATTTCGTTCTTGTGGTCGCCGCGCCAGTAGGCGCCGGCCAGCTTCATCAGCTTGAAATGCTTTAGCTTGCCGGTGCTGGGCACGTGTGGGCCCCGGCACAGGTCTTCGAATTTGCCCTCGCGGTAAAGAGACACGTCTTCATTGCTGGGAATGCTCTCAATGATCTCTGCCTTGTAGTGCTCGCCCATACCCTTGAAGTACGTCACAGCCTCATCACGCGGCAACACGCGGCGCACCACGGGCTCATCCAGATTGGCCAGTGCAGTCATCTTCTTCTCAATGGCGACGAGATCTTCCGGCGTGAAAGGACGCTTGTAAGAAAAATCGTAGAAAAAACCGTTCTCTATCACGGGACCAATGGTGACCTGAGCCTCAGGAAACAGATCTTTCACCGCGTAGGCCAGCAAGTGGGCCGTGGAGTGCCGAATGACCTCCAGACCATCAGCATCTTTGGCGGTAATGATGGACAGAGCGCTGTCCGCAGTCATCTGGTAGCTTGTGTCCACTACCTTGCCGTCTACCTTGCCAGCCAATGCAGCTTTTGCAAGGCCAGAACCAATGGATGCCGCCACTTCTGCCACGGTGACCGGGCCAGGAAATTCACGTTTGGAACCATCGGGAAGCGTAATTTGAACCATGATTTTTCTGCGGAAAATGAAAAAGCGCGGACGAGCCGCGCTAAGAAAATGGAAGCCGGGATCCGCCGATTTTACGCCGTCACCGACCGCCTTCTTTTGACTGAGCCTGATGACTCTTAGTGGAACTGCTCTTCTTCAGTAGAACCAGTCAACGCCTTCACAGAAGAAGAACCACCCTGGATGACCGTGGTCACGTCGTCAAAGTAGCCAACGCCGACTTCCTGCTGGTGCGATACGAAGGTGTAACCCTTGTCGCGGGCAGCAAATTCGGGCTCCTGCACCATTTCGGTGTAGTGCTTCATGCCTTCGCCGCGAGCGTATGCGTGGGCGAACTGGAAAGTGTTGAACCAGTTGATATGGATACCAGCCAAGGTAATGAACTGGTACTTGTAGCCCAGTGCCGACAGGTCTTCCTGGAAGGAAGCGATTTGGCTGTCGTTCAGGTTTTTCTTCCAGTTGAACGATGGCGAACAGTTGTACGACAACAACTTGCCTGGGCACTCTTTGAGCACGGCCTGGGCAAATTCGCGGGCAAAGCCAATGTCTGGCACGCCGGTTTCGCACCACACCAGGTCGGCATAGGGAGCGTATGCAATACCACGGCTGATGGATTGCTCCAGACCGTTTTTGACGCGGTAGAAACCTTCCTGGGTGCGCTCGCCGGTGATAAATGGCTTGTCGTTGGCATCGTAGTCGCTGGTGATCAGGTTGGCAGCTTCTGCATCGGTACGCGCCAGGATGATGGTGGGCACACCCATGGTGTCAGCCGCCAGGCGCGCGGAGATGAGCTTCTCAACCGCTTCGCGGGTAGGAACCAACACCTTGCCACCCATATGACCGCACTTTTTCACGGCAGCCAGCTGGTCTTCAAAGTGAACACCTGCAGCGCCAGACGTGATCATGTTCTTCATCAACTCAAACGCATTCAGCACGCCACCGAAACCGGCTTCTGCGTCAGCAACGATAGGCAGGAAGTAGTCGATGAATTCCTTGTCGCCCGGGTTGAT